>JBKPNB010000265.1:0-5574 GCA_046732395.1 Actinomycetota bacterium
GGACTCGCCTGCGCCTGGCGGGCGGCGCGGCTCGGCGCCCGGGTTCGGGTGCTCGAGCGCGAGCGGCCCGGGTCCGGCGCATCCGGCGTCGCGGCCGGGATGCTGGCGCCCGTCGGCGAGGCGACCTGGGGCGAGGAGGAGCTCCTCGCGTTGGCCCGGGCCTCAGCCGACCGCTGGCCGTCGTTCGCCGCCGAGCTCGAGGCGGACGCCGGCGCCGAGGTCACCTACCGGCGCTGCGGCGCGCTCCACGTCGCGCTCGACCGCGACGAGGCCGAGGCACTCTCCAGGAGGCTGGAGCTGATGAGCGCGCTCGGGCTCGATGCGGAGCGGTTGCGCCCCCGAGAGGCGCGCGAGCTCGAGCCGGGGATCGCCCCGTCGTGCGCCGCCGCGGTGCACGTCCCCGGCGAGGCGGCGGTCGATCCGCGGACGCTGGTCGCGGCGCTGATCGCCGCGCTCGAGATGCGCGGCGGCGAGCTCCACACCGATGTCGAGGTCGTCGAGCCGCTGTTCGACGGCGACCGCCTGGCAGGGGTGCGAACCGCCGACGGCGACGATCACCGCGCCGCCCACGTGGTGCTGGCCGCGGGCTGCTGGTCGGGCGCTCTCGGCTGGCTGCGGGGCGAGGCGCGGCCGCCGGTGCGACCGGTCAAGGGGCAGGTCCTGACGCTCCGGGGACCGGCCGCCGATCCGGTCTGCTCACGGATGATCGCTACCGAGCGCGTCTATCTGGTCCCCCGTGCCGACGGGCGGCTGGTGGTCGGCGCCACGGTCGAGGAGCAGGGGTTCGACCTCAGGGTGACCGCCGGCGGCGTCCACGAGCTGCTGCGCGAGGCCTACCGGGCGGTGCCGGAGATCGCCGAGCTCGAGTTGGTCGAGACGATTGCCGGGATGCGCCCCGGCACCCCCGACAACGCCCCGCTGATCGGCCCCGGCGCGCACGAGGGCCTGCTGCTGGCGACCGGTCACTACCGCAACGGGATCCTCCTCGCCCCGGTCACCGCCGACGCCGTCGCCGCGTTACTGGCCGGGTCCGATCCCGGCCTCGACCTCGCCGCCTTCGAACCCTCCCGGTTCGCGGCCGTGGGGGCCGAGCGATGAGGATCGAGCTGAACGGGGCCGCGGTCGAGCTTCCCGACGACGCGACGATCGGCGACGCCGTCGTCCGAGCGGGAGTCGAGGGCCAGGCGAGGGGCGTGGCGGTGGCGCTCGACGGGCAGGTCGTCCCGCGCGGGGCCTGGGAGGGAACCGAATTGCAGGAGGGCCAGGCGGTCGAGGTCTTGGCGGCGATCCAGGGCGGGTGACGGTGGGGCGAGCAGCGAGCAGCGAGCAGCGAGCAGCGCCGATCCGCGATTCGTCGATCGCGGATGGCTTCGAGCTTGGCGGACGGACCTGGACGTCTCGCCTGATCGTCGGCACCGGCGGCTTTCGCTCGCTGTCCCAGATGGAGGCAGCACTCGCCGCGTCGGGGACCGAGATCGTCACCGTCGCGCTGCGCCGCGTCGCCCCGGAGGCGCACGGCTCGGTGCTCGAGCTGATCGAGCGCCGGGGGCTGTTCGCGCTCCCCAACACCGCCGGCTGCTACACGGCGCGCGACGCGATGCGCACGGCGCGGCTTGCCCGCGAGGCATTCGAGACGAACTGGATCAAGCTCGAGGTGATCGGCGACGACCGCACGCTGTTCCCGGACCCGGTCGAGCTCATCGAGGCGGCCGAGACGCTCGTCGCCGAAGGCTTCACCGTCCTCCCCTACACGAACGACGACCCGATCCTCGCCGGCCGCCTCGAGGACGCCGGTTGCGCGGCGGTGATGCCGCTCGGCTCGCCGATCGGCTCCGGAATGGGGATCCGCAACCCCTACAACATCGAGATCATCGTCGACCGCGCCCGGGTTCCGGTCATCCTTGACGCCGGGATCGGGACGGCATCCGACGCGGCGCTGGCGATGGAGCTCGGCTGCGACGGCATCCTGCTCGCGAGCTCGGTCTCGGGGGCGGCCGACCCCGAGCGGATGGCGAGGGCAATGCGGGCCGCGGTCGAGGCCGGCTTCGGGGCCCGCCGCGCCGGCAGGATCCCGCGCCGCCTCCACGCCCGGGCCTCGACCCCGGCGGAGGGACTTCCCGACCTCTGAGCCGGCGACCGGCCGGTTGACCGGGCGAGCGCCGGGTAGTGGCCCGGGATGGCCGACCTCGTCCTCGGGCCCGTGCTCCGTCACGTCGGTGCGACCGACGCGACGGTCTGGGTCGAGACCGACGCACCGTGCGAGGTCGAGGTGCTCGGGCACCGCCAGCCGACCTTCTGCGTCGCCGGCCACCACTACGCCCTGGTCCTGATCGAGGGGCTCGAGCCGACGACCCGAGCCGCCTATGAGGTCGCCGTGGACGGCGAGCGCCGCTGGCCGCCCGCCGGCGATCGGTTCCCGGCGCCGGTGATCAGCACCGTGAACCCGGAGCACCAGCTGAGGATCCTGTTCGGCTCCTGCCGGGTGGCGCTCCCGCACGAGCCCCCTTACACGCTCGAGAAGGATGAGGACGAGCGGGGTCGCGGCCACGACGCGCTCTTCACGCTCGCCCGCGAGCTGCAGGCGGCGGGACCCGAGCACGAGCACTGGCCGGATCTACTCCTCCTGCTCGGCGATCAGGTCTACGCCGACGAGGTCTCGCCGCGGACGCTCGACTACATCAGAGCGAGCCGCGGGACCGATCGACCCCCGGGCGAGGAGGTCGCCAACTACGAGGAGTACGCCCGGCTCTACCGCGAGTCGTGGTCGGTGCCCGAGATCCGCTGGCTGCTGTCGACGATCCCGTCTTCGATGGTCATCGACGACCACGACATGCACGACGACTGGAACATCTCCCACGCCTGGGTTGAGGACATGCACCGGCTCAACTGGTGGGAGGAGCGCCTCGTGAGCGGGCTGGCCAGCTACTGGGTCTACCAGCACCTCGGCAATCTCTCGCCGGCGCTGCTCGAACGCAGCGACCTCTACGAGCGGGTGCGCGGGGCGGGCGACGGCTATGGCGAGCTCCGACAATTCGCCCACCCCGACGATCGCCGCCACGAGGGGGCGAAGTGGTGCTACTCGCGAGACCTCGGGCGGACGAAGCTGATCGTGATCGACGACCGCACCGCCCGTGTGGTCGAGCCGGACCGGCGCATGATCACGAGCGACGAGGAGTGGGAATGGGTGGTCCGCGAAACCGAGGGCGATTACGACCACCTCGTCCTCGGCTTCTCCGACCCGCCGATCCTGACCCCCGGCCTGCATCATCTCGAGGCCTGGAACGAGGCGGTCTGCGCCGGGGCCTGGGGGAGGGGCGCCGCTGCCGCAGGCGAGCGGCTGCGGCGGGGGCTCGACTTCGACCACTGGTCCGCATTCGGCGAGTCGTTCGAGCGCCTGGCGCGGCTGCTCGCCGACGTCGGCTCGCGGCCGAACGCGCCGGCGTCGATCACGCTGCTGTCGGGGGATGTCCACCACGCCTACCTGGCGGAGGTCGGGTTTCCGCCCGGCTCCGGCGTCCGCAGCGCCGTCCACCAGGCCGTCTGCTCGCCGTTTCGCAACTCGCTCTCGAGCCGCGAGCGGGCGATGATCCGGGCGACGCTCCGTGAGCCGGCCCGCCGGCTCGCCCGCCGGCTCGCCCGCTCCGCCGGCGTCCCCGATCCGCCGATCCGCTGGCGTTTCGTCGAGGGGCCCTTCTTCGACAACCAGGCCGGCACGCTCCTCCTCGACGGGCGCCACGCGACCGCGATGCTCGACAAGACGGTCGCCGAAGACGGCGAGGGTCGCCTCGACCGCGTGTACGAGCGCCGCCTCACGCCCTCCTGAGCCTCGGGCCACACGCGCGCGGACATTAGTTGCGTCCGCAATTAGTTCGGTTGACCCCACGCCCCATCTGCTACGCTGCCGCGCGCAGATTGTCAACTAAATCAATCGAGAAAGGCAATAATCGACCGATGACGACTCTAATCCGGAAGCTGCGGCGGCGCAGGGGCCCCCGGATGGCTGCGGGCGTGATCCTCGCCGTCGGCCTCGCCGGCGGGGTCGCGGCCTGCGGCGGGACCTCGAGCGGCAGCAGCGGGAGCGGCGGCTCGCACATTAGCCTGATCGCCTACTCGACGCCCGGCCCCGCCTACACCGATCACCTGATCCCCGCTTTCCAGAAGACCTCGCAGGGCCAGGGCGCGAGCTTCTCGACCTCGTTCGCGGCATCCGGCGACCAGTCCCGCGCGGTCGAGGCCGGCCAGCCGGCCAGCGTCGTTCATTTCTCGCTCCAGCCGGACATGCAGCGCGTGGTCGACGCCGGGAAGGTCGCCAAGGACTGGGACCAGAACCCCTACCACGGGTTCGTCGAGGACTCGGTGGTCACCTTCGTCGTCCGCAAGGGCAACCCGAAGGGGATCAAGACCTGGGATGACCTGGTGAAGCCCGGCGTCGAGGTCGTGACCCCGAACCCGTTCAGCTCCGGGAGCGCGCGCTGGAACCTGATGGCCGCCTACGGCGCCCAGCTCAAGGAGGGCAAGTCACCGGCCCAGGCTCAGGCGTTCCTGAAGAAGCTGCTCGAGCACACCGCCGTCCAGCCGCCCGCCGCGAGCGACGCGCTGACGACGTTCACGAGCGGCAAGGGCGACGTCCTGCTCTCGTACGAGAACGACGCGATCGCGGCGAAGAAGGCAGGCGACGACATCGACTACGTCACCCCCAACGACACGATCCTGATCCAGACCCCGATCGCGACGACCGTCGACACGCCGAGCCAGGCGAAGGCCTTCGTCAAGTGGCTCTACACGCCGAAGGCGCAGCAGATCTGGGCCGACCAGGGTTACCGCCCGGTCGTGAAGTCGGTGTTCGAGACGAACAAGTCGAAGTTCACAAGCCCCTCGGACATCTTCACGATCGACTCGCTCGGCGGCTGGGACAAGGTCTCGGTCCAATTCTTCGACCCGACGAAGGGCATCGTCGCCGGGTTCGAGAAGGACCTGGGGGTCTCGGTCAGCGGCTGAGGCATGAGCTCCTCTCTCGCCAGTGACACCCAGGCGGTCGCGCCCCCGAGGGCGGCATATCTGCCGCGCCTCGGGGGGGCCGTCCTGGGACGGGGGCTGGTCACCCTCTATCTGAGCGTGATCGTCCTGATCCCGATCGCCGCCGTCGCCTCGAAGGCCTTCTCGGGAGGCCTCGACACGTTCTGGCAGCAGGTGACGACCCCGGAGGCGAAGTCGGCGCTCGAGCTGACCCTGATCTCCTCGCTGATAGTCGTCGCCATCAACGCCGTCGCGGGCACGACGATCGCCTGGGTCCTGGTCCGCGACAGCTTCCCGGGCAAGAGGATCGTCAACTCGCTGATCGACCTCCCGTTCGCGCTGCCGACGATCGTCGCCAGCCTCGTCCTCCTCACCCTCTACGGGAGCGACAGCCCGATCGGGATCCACCTCGCGTTCACCCGGGCGAGCGTGGTGCTGGCCCTTCTGTTCGTCACCCTGCCGTTCGTCATCCGCGCAGTCCAGCCGGTACTGCTCGAGCTCGACCGGGATATGGAGGAGGCGGCGTCGTCGCTCGGAGCCCGCCCGCTGGCCGTCTTC
>JBKPNB010000266.1:0-7019 GCA_046732395.1 Actinomycetota bacterium
GACGTAGACCGTCACCCGCGATGCCCCCGAGATCCCCCCGCCGCCGCAGGCCGGGAGCGCGAGAGTGGCGACGACCGCGGCGCCGTTAACCCAGAAACGGCGTCGCAACCGCGAGCTCACCCGCCGGGACCGTCCGCAGCTCGCTCACCGCCTCGGCGAGCGGGACGAGCTCGACCTCGTTCCCACGCAGCGCGGGCATCATCCCCCAGCGCCGATCGTGGGCGGCGTCGATCGCCGCGACCCCGAGACGGGTGGCGAGGACGCGATCGAAGGCGGTCGGCGTGCCACCGCGCTGGATGTGCCCGAGGACGACGGCGCGGGTCTCGAAGCCGGTCCGCTGCTCGATCTCGGTCTCGAGCCGCTGGCTGATCCCGCCGAGACGCTCGTGGCCGAACTGGTCCTTGCTCGGCGCGATCGTGGCCATCGTCCCCTCGACCGGGACCGCTCCCTCGGCGACGACGACGATCGAGAAGAACCGGCCGCGGGCGTGGCGGCGGCGGATCAGGCGGCAGACCTCGTCGAGGTCGAACGGCTGCTCGGGGACGAGGATGACGTCGGCGCCGCCGGCGAGCCCCGAGTGCAGCGCGATCCAGCCCGCGTGCCGGCCCATCACCTCCACCACCATCACCCGGTGGTGCGACTCGGCCGTGGTGTGGAGGCGGTCGATCGCGTCGGTCGCGACCTGGAGGGCGGTGTCGAAGCCGAACGTGACGTCGGTGGAGCCGATGTCGTTGTCGATCGTCTTCGGGACGCCGATGACGTTGATGCCGTGTTCGCCGTCGAGCGCGGAGGCGGCGCCGAGGGTGTCCTCGCCGCCGATCGCGATCAGCCCGTCGAGGTGGAGGCTCTGCATCGTCTCCCGCACCCTCGCGGCGCCGTCGTCCTTGAGCGGGTTTGTACGCGAGGTGCCGAGGATCGTCCCCCCGCGCGGGAGGATCCCACGCGTGGACTCGATCGTCAGCTCCTCGAACGAGTTCTCGATCGTCCCCCGCCACCCGTCTCGGAAGCCGATGATCGCGTGCCCGTGGGTGTCGATCCCCTTGCGGACGATCGCGCGAATCGCGGCGTTGAGCCCGGGGCAGTCGCCGCCTCCGGTGAGCACTCCGACCCGCACGCCGCCACCTTAGAACAAGGGGCAAGCAGCCTCGGCTACGGCCGCAGGCGCTCCAGGAGCGGCTCCCAGACCCGGATCAGGACCCCGACGAAGAGGATCCCGAGAAAGGCGATCGTGCTCACCGCGCCGCCGAGCCCGATCGCATAACCGGTCACCAGCGCGCAAAGCGCGACGACGGTGAAGACGAGGAGCTGCACGGCGGATGAATCTACTCGGCCGCGGGCGCGAGCGCGCCGCGGCAGGCGCGGAGGAACGAGCCGACGGCGGCCGCCGCCGCGGCCGCACCCTCGGCCTCGCCGACGGTGCGGACCAGGCGCGTGCCGATGATCACGCCGTCGGCGTGGCCGCCGACGGCCGCCGCCTGCCCGGGGGTGCCGATCCCGAAGCCAACGGCGACCGGGGCCCGGGCCTCGGCCTTCGTCGCCTCGATCAGCTCGACGAGGCCGGGGGGAAGCTCGTCGCGCTCGCCGGTCACCCGGGTGTCCGACACCAGGTAGACGAAGCCCTCGGCCCGGCCGCCGATCGTGTGCCGCCGCTCGGCGGGCGTCGTCGGCGCGATCAGCGGCACCAGCGGCAGCCCCACCTCCGCCAGGCGCGCCGCGATCTCGCCGCCCTCCTCGGGCGGAAGATCGGGGACGATCGCGCCGGCCGCGCCGGCCGCGGCGAGCGCCGCGGCGAACTCGGGCGGCCCGTGGGCGAAGACGACGTTCGCGTAGCACATCGGCACCACCGCGACGTCGGCGGAGATCGCCGCGCAGACCTCGAGCGCGGTGTCGAGGGTCGCCCCAGCCGCGAGCGCGGCCGTGGCGGCGGCGTGGATCACCGGCCCGTCCGCGAGCGGATCCGAGAACGGGACCCCGAGCTCGACGAGGTCGGCGCCCGCCTCGACATACGCGGCGGCGATCGCGCGCGAGGCGTCGAGGTCGGGGAACCCTCCCATCAGGTAGGGCATCAGCGCCGCGCGTCGTTGGTCACGTGCAGCGGCGAAGGCAGCGGCGATCCGCGCGCGACCCTCCCCCATCTCGCCGAGCGTCGACTTACTCACCCTATATGCGATTAAGTCGACGCTCGGTGATCGCCGAGGCGGTCGAGGGCCTCCAGAGCCTCCGCCAGATCCTTGTCCCCTCTACCCGACAGACAGATCACGTCGAACCCATCGCCCTGGCCCGGATTCGCCAGCAGCCACGCGATCGCGTGGGCCGGCTCGAGCGCCGGGATGATCCCCTCGAGCCGGGTGAGCTCGCGGAACGCGCGCAGGGCATCGGCATCGGTCACCGCCTCGTAGCTGACGCGGCCGCTGTCGCGGAGGTGGGCGTGCTCGGGGCCGACACCGGGGTAGTCGAGCCCGGCCGAGATCGAATGAGCCTCGAGGATCTGACCGTCGTCGTCGGCGAGCACCGACGACATCGCGCCGTGCAGGACGCCGATGCGCCCTGCGCCGAGCGAGGCGCCGTGGCGGCCGCTCTCGAGCCCCTCGCCGCCCGCCTCGACGCCGATCAGCTCGACCGCGTCGTCGAGGAACGCGGTGAAGGTGCCGATCGCGTTCGAGCCGCCGCCGACACAGGCCAGGACCCGCGCCGGCAGCGCACCCTCGGCGGCCAGCGCCTGCTCGCGCGCCTCGTCGCCGATCACCCGCTGGAGGTCGCGGACGAGCGCCGGATAGGGCGCCGGCCCGACCACGGAGCCGATGATGTAGTGGCTCGAGCGGACGCTCTCCACCCAATCGCGGATCGCCGCGCTCACCGCCTCCTTCAGCGTCCGCGCGCCGGCCTCGACCGGGACCACCTCGGAGCCCAGGAGCCGCATCCGCTCGACGTTGGGCGCCTGCCGGCGCATGTCCTCCGTGCCCATGTAGACGACGCATTCGAGCCCCAGCAGCGCGCACGCGGTCGCCGCCGCGACCCCATGCTGGCCGGCGCCGGTCTCGGCGATCGCCCGACGCTTGCCCATCCGACGCGCGAGGAGCGCCTGGCCCACCGCGTTGTTGATCTTGTGGGCGCCGGTGTGGGCGAGGTCCTCGCGCTTCAGATAGACCCGGCGTCCGACGCGCTCCGAGAGCCGATCGGCGCGGTAGAACGGCGTCGGGCGGCCGACAAAGTCGCGCAGTAGGACGTCGAGTTCGCCCCGAAAGCCCGCATCCGCGCGGGCCTCAGCCCAGGCCTCGGTCAGCTCGTCGAGGGCGGCGACCAGGACCTCGGGGACGAATCGGCCGCCGTAGGCTCCAAACCGTTCTTCGATGGCGACGGTCATGCGGGGACGGGACTCGCCGCCCGCGCTCGCTCGGCGAACGCGGCCATCAGCGCGTGGTCCTTGATCCCCGGCTCGGACTCGACGCCGCTCGCGACATCGACCGCGAACGGGCGCGCGGCGCCGATCGCCTCGGCGACGTTGTCCGGACGCAGCCCGCCGGCGAGGATCAGCGGTACCGTCGACCGCCGGCCGGCGAGGAGCTCCCAGTCGAAGCTCTCACCCGTCCCGCCGGGCGTGCCCGGTCGGTGCGCGTCGAGCAGGTGGTAGTCGGTTCGAAACGCCTCCGCGGCTCGGACGTCGGCGCCGGACCGAACCCGCATTGCCTTGATAACCGGGCACCCGCTCCGGCGGGCGACCTCGCGGCAGAACGCCGCACCCTCGTCGCCGTGGAGCTGGACCATCGTCAGCCCCTCGTCCTCGACCGCGCCGGCGATCTCGTCGAGCGGGGCATTGACGAACACCCCCACGACCTCGAGACGGCGGCGAAATTCGGCCCCGATCTCGACCGCCACCGCCGGGTCGACGCGGCGGCGCCCCTGCTCCCAGTGGTTCAGCCCGATCGCCCAGGCCCCGAGGCGCGCCGCCTCGCGCGCGTCCTCGAGCCGCGTTATCCCGCAGAACTTGATCCGCACCCGGACAAAGATACGGGTGCGGCGAGCCGTTCCGGGAGTCCGGAGGCCCGCCGCACCCGAGTGCGGGAGCGACGCCCCCTCTCAGCCCGCCGTGGCCGGGCGCCCGTGGCGGCGGCGGGTCCCGAGGACCACAGCTCCGCCGACGCCGATTGCCGCGAACGCGACCCCCGCGCCAATCCCCGCGTCCCCCCAGTCGAAGCCCGAACCCCCGGAGTCCTCGACGACGCGAACCTGTGCCGGCGCCGCACCGGCGTCGCGAGACGGCTGGGCCGGGGCCGGGCCGAGGAACTGCTCCGCCGGCGCGGCCGAGGCGGACGGCGCCGCGACGGCGGCGATGACGAGGGCCAAAGCCAGTGCGGTTAGGCGACGATGCTTTCGGATCATCCTGCTACCTCCGGTGATGAATGGATGGGAGGTGCGACGGTAGACCCGTAGATCGCCTGCGTCCATACGCCATTCGGCGTATTGCGCGCGCCGGTGACCCGGCGTATGGTGGCTGCAGATGGAGGAACTTCGCAGCCGAGATGTTCGCCAAGTCCTCGAGTTCGTCGAGATCGCCTGGGCCGTCGCCGGAGAGCGCCCGTTCACCGAGGAGACGCTGGCGGCGCTGGTCGAGCTGGTCCCGTCGGACCTCGTCGACTACTGCGACCTCGACCGCGTGCGCAGGTGCGCGCTCGACTACGTCGAGGTCGGCCAGGGCGGCGGCGACGACGACTGGGAGCTGTTCTGGCGAATCGCCGACGTGCATCCGCTCTGCCACCACCAGCAGGCCTACGCGGATTTCTCTGCAACGCGTCTCTCCGATGTCATCTCGCGCCCCCGGCTGGTCAACTCGCGGATCTACGCCGACTGGTTCCGGCCGTCGAGCATCGCGGCGGAGCTCGAGATGGGCATCGCCCCTTCCCGAATCCGGACCCGCAACTTCATCCTCGACCGCACTCACGGCGAATACTCGGACCGCGACCGCGCGGTCCTCGAGGCGGTCAGGCCTCACCTGCGCCGCATCCACGAGATGACCGAGCTGCGCCGGGCGGTCGGTGACTCGGTCCAGGAGGACATCGATCGGCTCACCGATCGCGAGGCCGAGATCCTCGAGCTCGTCGCCGCCGGGCTGACGAACGCGGGGATCGCCGAACGACTTTGGATCTCACCGGGCACGGTGAAGAAGCACCTCGAGAACGTCTACGCGAAGCTCGGAGTCGCGAACCGCACGGCGGCCGTGACGGCCGCATCTCGCTCAGGGAGGTAACACGTGAATATCCACCGACCGATCGCGCTCGGCGCGATCACAGCCGTCGCTGCCCTGCTCACGGGCGCGATCAGCGAGGCCCTCGCCAGCACGACCGGCGTCTACTTCGACGCCAAGGACAACGTCGGCGCCGGCCCGAATCCGTTCAACGCGACCTTCACCGGCTTCGACAACGTCGCCACCGGCGTCTCGATGATGCCCGCGCTGACGAGCGGCAGCGACAACGTCGCCGCCGGCTTCAACGCGCTCGGCGCCGACACCAGCGGCAGCAACAACGTCGCGGTCGGCACCGCGGCCCTCGCGGCAAACACCACCGGCCGCGACAACGTTGCGAGCGGTCTGCGGGCGCTCTTCAGCAACACCGCCGGCGGCGCCAACCTCGCCACCGGTACCGATGCGCTGTCGTCGAACACGACTGGCAGCTCCAACATCGCGACCGGCGTCGACGCGCTCCGCCACAACACCGTCGGCGACGACAACATCGCGACTGGCGTCGGCGCGCTCGCCGCCAACACCATCGGCATCGCCAACATCGCGACCGGTGTTCAGGCGCTCCCGGTCAATACCAGCGGCAACAACAACATCGCCGATGGATTGTTCGCGCTGTTCAGCAACACGACCGGTAGCAACAACCTGGCGAGCGGGACCAGGGCGCTGCTCAGCAACACGACCGGCAGCGCCAACGTCGCCAGTGGGACCGACGCCCTCAATTTCAATGCCACCGGCCACGACAACACTGCCCTCGGACATCAAGCGCTCGAAAACGACACGACGGGCAACTCGAACGTCGCCCTCGGCGCGGGCGCGGGCATCCGGCTCCTTGCCGGCTCGAATAACGTCGACATCGCGAATGCGGGCGTCGCCGAGGAGTCCGGCACGATCAGGATCGGAACAGAGGGGACGCAGAAGCGCGCCTTCCTCGCAGGCGTCAACGGCAGGTCGATCTCCGGCACCGCGACGCCGGTGCTCGTGAACGGCAAAGGCCAGCTCGGCACCGCCGGCTCGCGGATTACCGGCGCCCCGCGGCTCCTCAGCGCGGCCGCCGGCCGGCGCCTGCTCGACGAGGTCAGGCAGCAGCGCCGCCAGATCCGCCGCCTGCGGCAGCGGGTGTTCGGATCGGGCTGAGGGCCGGCGGCGCTAGCCGCTGACGTGGGCCGGACGGTTCGCGAGGGTCACGGTCACCGTGCTCGAGTGCCCACGGCGGCTGACGCCGAGCTGGACCGTGTCGCCGGGCTTCTTCGCCGCGACGGCGTTGACGACGTCGGTCATGCTCTCGACCGGCTTGCCGTCGATCGAGGTGATGACGTCGCCGCCGGCGCGCACCTGCTGGCCGGCGATCGAGACCGTCGCGCTGCCGCCCTTGATGCCCGCCTTGGCGGCCGGGCTGCCGGCCTGCACCGACTGGACCAGCGCCCCCTGCTTGACCGGGAGGTTGAGGACATCCGCGAGCTGTGGGGTGACATCGGTGCCGACGATCCCGAGGTAGGCGTGCTGGACGCTGCCCGTAGTGAGGATCTGCTGGGCGACATCGCGGGCGGTGTTGATCGGCACCGCGAAGCCGATGCCCACGTTGCCGCCGCTGCCGCCGGACTCGATCTGCGAGTTGATGCCGATCACCCGGCCGTTTGCGTCGAGCAGCGGCCCGCCGGAGTTGCCGGGGTTGATCGCCGCGTCGGTCTGGATCACGTTGTCGATCGTGAAGTTGCTCGGCGACTGGATCTGGCGCTGGAGGGCGGAGACGATCCCGGCGGTCACGGTGCGGTCGAGGCCGAAC
>JBKPNB010000267.1:0-9963 GCA_046732395.1 Actinomycetota bacterium
GCGATGCGGCGACCAGGTGGCCGAGGCGGCGCCAGTCGTAGCGCTGGAACGCGGGATTCAGCCAGGTGGCCGCGAGCAGGGCCGCGAACAGGCAGACCGGGGCCAGGACCGGCGCCAGGCGAGGCCCGGCGGTGAGCCTCCGAGCCGGGACCGCGCGCAGCGCGACGTCGAGCCCGCCGGCCGCGACGACGAGCAGGGGAACGAGCGATCCGAGGAGGTTGCGAGGCTCGAGGTAGTCGAGTCCCGCGAGCGCGAGGCCGATCGGGAAGCAGAGGGCGAACGCGCCGACGCCGCCGACGAGGGCGGCGCCGCGACGCTCGGCGGCGGTCCCGCGGAGGACGAGGGCGAGCGTCGCCGCGGCGACGAGGACGACGGCGATCACGCCGACGACGCGAAAGGTCTCGGGGAGGGCGCTCCAGACGCCGGCGGTCGCGGGCCCCTCGCCGGTCATGAACTTGACGAGGCTCGAGGCGGCGCGCTCGAGGACCGGGATCGAGGCGAACGAGTTGGGGCGGCCGCTTCCCTCCTGATATATGGCGAGCGGGAGGAGCGCGAGGCCGACCGCGCCGACCGCTCCGATCGCGACCAGCCGCGGGCGCGGCCGGCGGCGGCCGGTCCACAGAAGCCAGCACGCCTCGGGTGCGGTCGCGAAGGCCGAGAAGTAGTGGGTGCTGAGCGCGAGGGCCGAGCAGACCGCCCAGCCGGCGAGCGCGCCGCAGCTCGGGCGCTTGACGGCGCGGACGAAGAGGTAGAGGGAGGCCGCGCCGAGCATGACGAAAAGCGGGTAGGAGCGCGCCTCCTGCGAGTACCAGACGAGGTCGGGCGAGAGCGCGACGAGGGTGGCCGCGATCAGCGCCGCCCTGCGCGATAAGAGCTCGCGGGCGAGCGCGAAGACGATGACGATCGTCGCGGTGCCGAAGATCGCCGAGAGCGAACGGAGCCCGACCTCGGAGGTGCCGAACAGGTGCGCCCAGCCCCAGGCGAGGGTGTAATAGAGGGGACCGGACCGCTCGATCGTCGAATAGGCGTGGAAGGTCGCGACGTAGCCCGGGTGGATGATCCGCGCGGCGGTGACCGTCTCACCGGAGTCGAAGCTCTGGTGGCCGAGGCCAACGAACCGGACCGCCGCGCCGGCCGCGACGATCAGGGGCAGCGCCACGAGCTCGCCGCGCCCGCCGCGCCGCCAGGCTGCGCTAACCGAAGCGCCCAAAGAACCGGCCGCGCGCATTGTCTCGCGACCATAGGTCCGGATCCTCAGCGATCCCTAAGAAGCTGGCTCGCAGCGTATGATCCATCGTGCTCTGTCGACGCTGGGCGGTGGCCGCCGCAGGGTCGTCGCGGACAGGTTCAGTCGGCCGATGCACCCTTCTTCCCGCCACCCCGACCTCCGGGCCCACCTCGCGGCCCAGCACGCGCTCGCCCGCCAGCTGATGGGCGCCGGGGACCTCGATCGCGCGGCGCCCACCTTCCTGGCGATCGTCGGCGAGCTCCTCGGCTGGGACGTCGGGGCGCTCTGGGAGGTCCCGGAGGCCGGCGCCGGCGCGCTCGAGTTGGTCGGAACCTGGGAGGCGGAGGGACTCGACGCCGCGGGGTTCTGGGAGCGATGCCGCGAGCTCACCTGCAGGCCGGGCGTCGGGATTCCGGGGCGGACATGGGAAAGCGGGGAGCTGACCTGGGCTGCGGCGCTTCGCGAGGAGGCGAACTTCCCCCGCCGGGAGGCCGCGCTCGGCGCTGGGCTCGAGGGTGGACTCGCGATCCCGGTGCCGATCGGCGAGAGCTCCGCGGTGCTGGCCGTCGCCGAGTTCTTCACCAGCGCCTTCGAGTCGCCCGACGAATCGGTCGTAGCGCTCCTCGTCGGCTTCACCGACCAGCTCGCGATGTTCATCACCCGCCAGCGAGCCGAGCAGCACATGCGGCGCAGCGAGAACCTGAAATCGGCGATCCTGGCCTCGACGCCGGACGCGGTGATCGGAATGAGCGCGGCCGGCGAGGTGATCGAGTGGAGCAGGGCGGCCGAGGAGCTCCTCGGCTTTCGGCGCGAGGAGGCGTTGGGCCGCGAGCTCGCCGGGCTGATCATCCCGCCCGAGCTCCGCGCCCGGCACCGCGAGGGCCTCGCCGCGTACCTGCGCGGCGGCCCGTCCACGCTGATCGGCCAGCGGACGGAGATGGTCGCGCTCGACAGCCGTGGGACGCGGATCCCGGTCGAGCTCGCGGTCACCCGGATCGCCGACGCCGACCCGCCGATCTTCACCGGCTCGCTGCGCGATATCCGCGGGCGCAGCGAGGCCGAGCGCGCCCGCGCGCACCTCGCGGCGATCGCCGCTGACTCTCAGGACGCGGTGATGGCGAAGGACCTCGAGGGCCGCGTGACCGCCTGGAACCGCGGCGCCGAGCAGATCTACGGTTACGCCGCGCGGGAGGCGATCGGGCGGCACATCTCGTTCATCGTCCCTCCGGATCACGCCGGCGAGGAGCAGCGGATCCTCGACCGGATCCGCGCCGGCGAGCGGGTCGAGACCTACGAGACCGAGCGGGTGCGCAAGGACGGGGTGCGGATTGACGTCGCGCTCACCGTCTCGCCGATCGTTGACCCGATCCTCGGCGTCACCGGCGCCTCGATCGTCGCCCGCGACATCACCGCCGAGCGCCGTCGGCGAAGCGCCCGGGAGTTTCTCGCCCGATCGACGCGCGCCTTCGACGCCTCGCTCGATCCCCGCCAGACCGCGCGCGCGATCGTCGAGGCCGCGGTGCCGGAGCTCGCCGATATATGTGGAATCGACATGCTGCTCCCGGATGGGTCGATCGGTGACGCCACCGTCGGCGCCCGCGATCCGGCGATCGGCGAGCGGCTCGAGGCGATCCGTACGCGGGCGCCGATCGACCCCACCAGCCGGCACCCGGTCGCCGAGGTGATCCGGACGCGACGGCCGGTCGTGGTCCGGCACCTCGACACCCCCGAGGTGAGGTCCCGGGTTGCGCTGAACGACGAGCACGCAGAGCTGATCGTCGCGGCCGGCTACACCTCGGCGGCCGTCGTCCCGATGTTCGCCCGCGGGCGCCTGCTCGGCGCACTTTCATTCCTCCACGGCCACAGCGACCGCCGCTACGACGAGGCCGACCTGACGCTGCTCGCCGACATCGCCGGCCGCGCCGCGCTCGCCCTCGACAACGCATACCTCTACCGCGAGCGCGACGCGATCGCCCGCACGCTCCAGGCCGGGTTGCGGCCGGAGGCGCCGGCGCGGATCCCGGGCGTCGAGGTAGCCGTGGTCTTCGACCCGGCCGGGGCCGGGATCGAGGTCGGCGGCGACTTCTACGACGTCTTCCGGACCCCGCGTGGCTGGCTGGTGGTGATCGGCGATGTCGTCGGCAAGGGCAGCGAGGCGGCGACGCTGACGGCGCAGATCCGTCACACGCTGAGGGCGCTCGCCCGCCACGGCTCGCCGCCGGGGCGGATCGTCGCCGATCTCAACGCCATCCTCTGGGAGGACACCCCGCGCGAGCGCTTCGCCACCCTCCAGCTCCTCGAGCTCCGTGGTGAGGGGCCGATGGCGGTCGAGCTGGTCTCGGCCGGTCACCCGCCCGCGGCCTTCGCCAGCGGCGGCGGCGCGGTTCGCCAGCTCGGCGGGGGCACGATCCTCGGGGTCCTATCCGAGGCGCGGCTCGCCGCGGCGCCGATCGAGCTCGCGCCCGGCGACACCCTCGTGCTCTACACCGACGGCTGGCTCGACGCCGGCTCGATCGACCGCCATCGCACCCCCGAGGAGCTCGCCGAGGCGGTCGGGCAGCGGCGGGCGCTGGCGCTCGAGACCCTCCTCGACGAGCTGCGGGGCGACGCGCTCGAGCGGGCGGCGGGGACGCTCGACGACGACCTCGTGATCCTCGGCATCCGGCCGGCGCCGGTCCGCCAGCCGTCGCTGGCGGCCGGCTGACCTCGGCGCTACGGGGCGAGCACCACCTTGATCGCGCCCTCCTCCTTGCGCTGGAACATCCGGTAGGCCTCGGGTGCGCGCTCGAGCGGCAGGCGGTGCGTCGCCAGGTCCTCGACGCCGAGGGGGTCGCCGTCGGCCGTCAGCAGCGGCATGATGTCGTCGATCCAGCGCCTGACGTGGGCCTGCCCCATCCGGATCTGGACGCCCTTGTCGAAGAGCTGCATCATCGGCAGCGGATCGAGCTGTCCGCCGTAGACGCCGGAGATCGAGATCGTGCCGCCGCGGCGCACCACCTCGATGCAGTGGCGGAGTGCCGCCAGACGATCGACGGCGTATTCCTCGGTCAACTTCGCGGCCACCGGCTTCGGCAGGAGGCCGGTCGCCCTCTGGGCGAGCTCGCCGACCGGGGCTCCGTGGGCCTCCATGCCGACCGCGTCGACGACGCCATCGGGCCCGCGACCGTCGGTCCGCTCACGGATCAGAGCCGGGACGTCGTCGTGCGCGGAGGCGTCGATCGTCTCGACGCCGTGGCGGCTGGCCATCGCCAGCCGCTCAGGGACCCGGTCGACGCCGATCACGGTCTCGGCCCCGCGCTGGCGGGCGATCCTGGCGGTCATCTGCCCGATCGGGCCGAGCCCGTAGACGGCGACACTGCCGCCCTCGGGGACCGCCGCGTACTCGTACGCCTGCCAGGCGGTCGGCAGCACGTCGGAGAGGAATAGGAAGCGCTCGTCCGGGGCCCCGTTCTCGGGGACGGCGATCGGCCCGAAGTGCGCCTGCGGGACGCGCAGGAACTCGGCCTGGCCGCCGGGCACCTGCCCGTAGAGCTTGGTGTAGCCGAACAGCGACGCCCCCTTGTCCTTCTCCCGCACCTGGGTCGTCTCGCATTGCGCGTAGAGGCCGCGCTCGCACATCCAGCAGTGCCCGCAGGAGATGTTGAACGGGATCACGACCCGGTCGCCCTTCGAGACGTTCTCGACCGCGGGTCCGACCTCCTCGACGATTCCCATCGGCTCGTGGCCGAGGATGTCGCCCTCGTCGATGAACATCCCGAGGATCTCGTAGAGGTGCAGGTCCGAGCCGCAGATCGCGGTCGAGGTGATCCGCACGATGGCGTCGGTCGGCTCCTCGATCGTCGGGTCGGGGACCTCGTCGACGCGGACGTCGCGCCGGCCGTGGAACGTCAGCGCCTTCATCCACCCAGGGTTCCCCCCCGGAAGGCCGGCGCAAACTAGATGAGCAATTCCGCGACGCGAGCCCGCGCCCGCTCGAGGAGGTCGGGCCGGAGCGGCCGGGCCCCGACGACGGCGGTTGGCCGGATCAGCAGCGCCCCGGCGTCGGCGTCGAGATCGAGGTCGCCGCTCAGCTGCCCGTCGAGCTCGATCACCACCTTGCCGTCGAGGTCGGCGCCGCGCTCGGCGAGATACAGGTAGAGGCCTGCCTCGGTGCCGAAGACGCTGACGCCGTCGCGCCTGGTGCGGGTGATCTCTCCGCTGCCCTCGCAGGCCGGGCACTCCTCGACGAACGTGACGCGCCCGCCGCACGCCTCGCAGCTCGGCTCGGCCTCGAACGAGAGGCACGAGCGACACCGCCACCGGGTCCGCCCGGCGCCGCCGCACTTGTCGCAGCGCCCGTGGTCGGGCTCGCCCCACGGCGTCGAGAACTGCTCCGACGGCTCGAGCAGCGCGGCGGGATCGGCGTCCTCGTCCCAGGCGCGGAAGTAGGTCAAGGTGCCGCTCTGATACCCGCTCCAATCGGCCGCCACCGCGGCCGCCGAGTTTCCGCCCACCCCGGAGCCGGGTACCGATCGTCCACCACCGAGGAAGGAGGCAGGGTGTCGAGGACGATCGAAGAGCAGCTGGTAAAGCACCTTGCCGACGCGCACTCGATCGAAGAGCAGGCTCTGATCCAGCTCCGGCGCGCCCCCGAGCTCGCCGGCGATGAGAAGCTCGCCGCCGCCTTCGAGCGCCACCTAACGGAGACCGAGCGCCACGAGCGGCTCGTCCGGGCCCGTCTCGAGGCCCACGACGCCAGCCCGTCGGCGATCAAGGACATCGCCGGCAAGGCGGGCGGGCTGGGGATGATCGCGTTCGCCCAGGTCAACCCCGACACACCGGGGAAGCTCACCGACCACGCCTTCTCCTACGAGCACATGGAGCTCGCCGCCTACGAGCTCCTCGCCAGGGTCGCGGACCGCGCCGGCGACGCCGAGACGGCCGCGACCGCCCGCGAGATCGCGGCCGAGGAACGGGCGATGGCCGAGCGGCTCGCCGACCTCTTCGACGAGGCCGTCACGGCGTCGCTCCGCGAGCAGGATCCCGGCGAGCTCGACGCCCAGCTCGATGGCTATCTCGCCGATGCGCACGCGATCGAGCAGCAGGCGGTCTCGCTGCTCGAGGGCGGCCAGAAGGTCGTCGACGAGGAGGGCATGGCGGCGCTCTTCGAGGAGCACCTGGCCGAGACGCACGGCCACGAGCGCCGGGTATTCGAGCGGCTCGAGGCGCGCGGCTCGAGCCCAAGCTCGGTCAAGGATCTCGGGATGCGGCTCGGCGGCCTCAACGTCGGGGCGTTCTTCGCCGCCCAGCCCGACACCCCGGCGAAGCTGAGCGGGTTCGCGTTCGCGTTCGAGCACCTCGAGGTCGGCGGCTACGAGCTCCTGCGGCGGGTCGCCGAGCGCGCCGGCGATGCCGACTCCGCGCAGCTCGCGATCACGATCGCCGCCGAGGAGCGGGCGATGGCGGAGCGCATCGCCGCGTGCTGGGACGCGGTGGTGGACGCAGGCCTCGAGGCGGTGGGCGCCGCGCCCGCTGCCTGAGGAGGTCTCGAGCATGCGGGTCGTCGTCGCCGGCGCCAGCGGCAACGTCGGGACCAGTACGCTGCGCGCGCTCGCCGCGGCGCCCGAGGTCGAATCGATCTCGGCGCTCGCCCGGCGGCTGCCCGAGCTCGAGGTGCCGAAGGTCGAGTGGGCGAGCGCGGACGTCGTCCGCGACGACCTCGCCTCCCGCTTCCGCGGCGCCGACGCGGTCATCCACCTGGCCTGGATCATCCAGCCCTCGCGGGCGCCCGAGGTGACGACGCGGGCGAACGTCGATGGCAGCGAGCGAGTCTTCCGCGCCGTCGCCGACGCCGGGGTCCCGGCGCTGATCTACGCCTCCTCGGTCGGCGCCTACTCGAAGGGCCCGAAGGACCGCGCCGTCGACGAGAGCTGGCCGACCGATGGCATCGACGCCTCCTACTACTCGCGCCAGAAGGCGAGAACCGAGCGCCTGCTCGACGAGTTCGAGGCCGAGCACCCGGCGATTCGCGTGGTCCGCATGCGGCCTGGGTTGATCTTCAAGGACGAGGCAGCGACCGAGATCCGCCGTTTCTTCCTCGGGCCATTCGCCCCGAACCCGCTGTTCCGCAAGAAGCTCGTGCCGGTCATCCCCGACGTCCCCGGCCTTCGCTTCCAGGCGGTGCACTCGGACGACGTCGGCGACGCTTACCGCCGCGCGACCGTGGGCGAGGCGAGCGGTGCGTTCAACCTCGCGGCCGAGCCTGTTCTCGATGCCGCAACGCTCGCCCGCGCGCTCGGGGCACGGACGGTGCCGGTGCCGCCGGGAGCGCTTCGCTCAGCGGCGGCGCTCAGCTGGCACCTGCGCCTCCAGCCGACCTCGCCCGGCTGGATCGAGATGGCCCTCGGCGTCCCGATCATGGACACTCGCCGGGCGCGCGAGGAGCTCGGCTGGCGCCCGCGAAAGTCGGCGACCGAGGCGGTCGAGGAGCTGCTCGAGGGGATCTGCCGCGGCTCCGACTACCCGACGCCGCCGCTCGCGCGCGAGACGAGCGGCCGGCTCCGGGCGCGCGAGATCCGGGCCGGGGTCGGAGCCCGTCCAGTCTAGGCTCGGGCCCGGGGCGCCGTCAGCCGCCGAGGCGGCTCTTCAGCAGCTCCTTGCCCTGCTCGGCACCGCGCCGGCTCGCGTCCTGCGCCCGCTTGAAGAAGTCGGCCAGGTCGGAGTCGCCGTCGCGGTTTGCGTCGTCGATGTAGGTCTCGAGGCGCAGCACGTTGCTCAGGCACTGCTCGACGAACCAGATGACGTTGTAGTCCTTGTCCTTGGTGCCGGTGATCTCGCCGGTCTCTTCGGCCATCGGTCTCCTCCCGGGTCGACGAAGGGTGGCTCCCCTCTACCCGCGGGCCGCGGCCTCACACCTTCGATGTGCAAAGCACCTTGCTCGCGCAGGACGATGCGGCGGTCTTGAGAATCCCCTCCTGCCCCCGTTCGCGCCTGCTCGACGAACGGGACGGTGGCGACCATGGCCGAGCTCCACGGGCACCTATCCAGGAAACGCGACCTCGAGCTCGCCGGCCGCGGACATCAGGTCTGGGTGCGGCGAGGCTGCATAGCCGTCGCGCTCGCAATCCCGTCGCCCTGCTCAACGTCTTCGGCCAGAGCTCGACGATCTCGGAGGCCCGCGGCCCGGAGGCGAGCCTGACGGTGAAGGGCGCCTGACCATCTGCGCGGCGGGCTTATCTTCGAGGGCCGCTTCGAGATCCAGGCGAGGTCGCGGCTTCGCCGGCCCCGGCTCGTTCTCGGCCCCGGGTGGACCGAGGGGATGACGGTCAACACGATGGTCCCGCAGCCGAAGGCGGAGCGCAGCGACGGCGGGATCCTCACCTACGTGTTCGACCCGATCCCGGCCGGCGATCGCTTCACCTTCTGGACGCAGTACCAGGTGAACCCGGTCAACGTCGGCCGTCGCTCCCAGGACGCGGCGCTCTACGACGGCCCCCGCAAGCTCGCGGCCGTCCACCGCGAGGTGACGGTCTTCCCGTAGCCATGGACGTCGCGATCCGCGCCTTCGTCGGCTTCCTCCTCGTCCTCGCCGTGACGAGGATCGTCGGCCGGCGCGAGCTCTCGAGCATGGAACCATTCGACCTGATCCTGCTGGTGGTCTTGGGAGACCTCGTCCAGCAGGGGATCACCCAGAGCGATAACTCGGTGACGGGGATGATGATCGTCGTGTCGGTGATCGCGGTGATGACCGTCGCTCTCGCCTACCTCAACTTCCGCGTCCGCTAGCTCCGGCCGGTGCTCGAGGGCGGGCTGGTGGAGTTGATCGAGGACGGCTCGATCCTCGCCGGGAACCTACGGCGGGAACGGATGACGGTGGAGGAGCTCGAGGCCGAGGCGCGGCTCCAGCAGATCGAATCGCTCGACGAGGTGCGACTCGCCGTGCTGGAGACGAACGGTCAGATCAGCTTCATCGAGCGGGCTGCCTAGCGGCGAAGGCGAAGACGCACGCCAGCCCGCCAGCCCACCCGGACGTCGCGGTAGGTGACGCCCGGCTCCACCTCGTCGGGAAGGTTCTCGCGCTCGGTTCGGGAGCCTCCCTCCGCGTCGATGCGATCCAGCTCGTCAGCCAGGCGCGGGTCGATCTCGCTGTAGGCGCGGGTATTCACCTCGACCTTGGGCTTCTTCCTGAAGCGGAGCTTCTTCGCGGACGCCCCGGCGCCGATCTCGACGTCGGGCTCCCCGGCACGGGCCGGCTCGCGCGCCACGGGCTACTGCCCCCCGGCAGCCTTGCGAACGTCGGCCACCGTGATCCGCCCGTCGGCACCGCTGCCGTCGACATCCTCCAGATCGACCTCGAGCTCGTCGGCGGCCCTCACCGCGGCGGGCGTGGCGTTCACGTTCTCGGCCGTGCGCTCGCGACGTCGCTCGTTGAGCTCCTTCGCCTTCCGGGCGGCGGCCACGCGCAGGCCCTTCGCCTCCTTGGAAGCAGCTGAGCGGAGCTCCTGCGCCGCAAGCTTCGTCGCGAGCTTCGCGATGTCGCCGGCGCTGATGCCCATCGCCCCGGCCCCCTCTGCAAGCTCGCCGACGGAGCCGCCGCCATTCTGCCCGTCCCCCGTCAGGGCTCCGGCCAACGCCTCGGCGCCGCCGAGTCCCTGTCCGAGGCCGCCCGCTGCCTCGCCGACGCCCTCGCCGACGCCGCCGACCGCCTCGCCGACACCTTCGCCAGCGCTGCCCACCGTGCTGCCGACGCCCTGCAC
>JBKPNB010000268.1:0-5339 GCA_046732395.1 Actinomycetota bacterium
TGAACGCACCTCTGGTGTATCTGTTGTCCTGCCAAGGGCACTGCAGGCTAGCTACGTGCGGACTGGATAACCGCTGAAAGCATCTAAGCGGGAAGCCAACCTCGAGATGAGCTCTCCCATCCCCTTGAGGGAGTAAGACCCCTGGGAGAACACCAGGTCGATAGGCCGGCGGTGCAAGCGCGGCAACGCGCTCAGCCGACCGGTACTAATGGGTCGAGGTCTTGACATTTACTCATTTGGCCGGCGTGCAGTTTTCAAGCCCCACCGGAGAGTCCCGCCGAATTTCGGTGGCCATAGCGAGGGGGAAACACCTCTTCCCATTCCGAACAGAGCAGTTAAGCCCCTCAGCGCCGATGGTACTTGGTGCTCACGCGCCTGGGAGAGTAGGTCGCCGCCGGTCTCATCCTCGCCAAGAGCCGCCCCTGAGGCGGCTCTTCGCGTTTGACGAGGGGGTCTGCCCGGCAGCTCAGCCGAGCGACCGGCGCGCCGCAGGAGCGGCGCGGCCGGCGCAGCGACGATCGCGGCAGCCGGCGGGCCCGCGGCGGGCCCGCGCTACCGGAAGCGCCTCCCAGGCCGACTTAGGGGTCGACCGTCGCGTCCGGTGCGGGCCCTCCGCGGGCAGCGCCTCGGCCACCAAGCCGTACTCGCCGAGGGTGGCGAAGTCGACGAGTAGGTCGATTCCGCTCAGCAGCCGCGCGAGGCGCCGGCTGCGGCGGGGTCGACGGTGGCTGGCGGCCTCGGATCCGGTCACGCGGGCGAGGCTAGGTTCGCACCCGGACGGAACACGTGTTCTGCAACCGATCTTGCATCGATCTCCCTTACCGGCCACGTCGACCGAAGCTGTGGGGCGGCGGCAGGGCCGCCGCGAGCTCGGCGATCTCGCCGCCGGCGCCGCCCCCCGCGGCAACCCGCCGGTGCGGCTCGGCCGCCTCCTCGGCGCCTGAGTCCCGCTCCGGGTCGCGTCCCGTCTCGCGGTGGACCGGGGGCTCGATGTGCTTGATGTCGGCGAGAGGGAGGTCGGGCCGGTCGAGGCGCTCGAGCCTTGAGACGACCACGTTCAGGTTCGCGTCGCGGCGCTCGACCTGCCCGCTGACGAGGACGAACGAAGCGGCCCGGGCGACGAGACGATCGCGTCGAAAGACCGGCGGCGTGACGATCAGGTTGATCGTTCCCCACTCGTCCTCGAGCAGCATGAACAGGACGCCGTTCGCGGTTGCGGGGCGCTGACGGGCGATCACCATCCCCGCCACCCGGACCGCGCTGCGATTGCGGCGCTCGCGCAGGGTCCGGCTCGATGCCACGTCCTCTTCCAGCCCGGGTCTGATCAGGGCCATCGGGTGGGTGCCCAGGGTCATCCCGGTCGACTCGTAGTCGGCCACCGCCAGCTCCCAGCCGCCGAGCCCGCGCAGGCGCGGGGCCGGCGGTGCCTCGAGCGGCAGCGCGAGCTGCTCGCCGAAGCCGCCCCGCTTCGCCCCCGAGACGATGCCGAGCCGCCACAGCGCCGGCCGCCTCCTCATCGCGCGGGCGGCGTCGACGCCGCCGATCGCGTCGCATGCCCCGGCCCAGGCAAGCCGCTCGAGCGCGCTCGGGCCCGCCCCCGAGCGAGAGGCGAGGTCGGAGAGGCTGCCGTACTCGCCGCCGCGTTCCCGCTCCGCGACCACCGCTCGCGCCTCCTCCTCCCTCAACCCGTTCACATACCCCAGGCCGATCCTCACTCCGAGGCAAGCAGCAGGCAGCAAGCAGCCAGCAGCATCCGATCCAGAAGCTGCTCGCTGCTCGCTGCTCGCTGCCGGCTCCACCGAGCACTCCACCTCGCTCGCGTTCACATCAGGCGGAAGGACCTCGATCCCCCGCCGCTGCGCCTCGTGGACGAGCGAATCGGCGGGATAGAACCCCATCGGCTGCTCGTTCAGAAGCGAGCACAGGAGCTCGGGCCCGTAGTGGACCCGCAGCCAGGTCGACTGATAGGCGAGCAGCCCGAACGCCGCCGCATGCGCCTTCGGGAAGCCGAATCCCGAGAACCCACGGACCTGCTCGAAGACGCGCTCGGCGACCGCCTCGGGCACCCCCCGCCGCACCGCGCCGGCGAGGAAGCTGTCGCGGTAGGCGAGGATCGCCTCGTCGGAGCGCTTGCGGCTCATCGCCCGCCGCAGGCCCTCGGCCTCGCCGGGGCTGAAGCCGGCGAGCGCCATCGCCACCTGGATCACCTGCTCCTGGAAGACGATCGTCCCCAGCGTGTCGCGGAGGATCGGCTCCAGCGCCGGGTCCTCGTAGGGGATCTCGTAGTCGGGGTCCTCCCGCAGGCGCTCCTTCCGCTCGAGGTAGGGATGGACCGCCCCGCCCTGGATCGGCCCAGGCCGCACCAGCGCCACCTGGACGGTGAGGTCGTCGAGCGAGGACGGCAGCGTCCGGGTCAGCATCTGCATCTGCGCCCGGCTCTCGATCTGGAAGACGCCGGTGGTGTCGGCGCGCTGGATCGCGTCGTAGGTCGCCGGGTCGTCGAGGGGGATCCGCGAGAGGTCGATGCGCTCGCCCCGCACCCGGGCGATCACCTCCACGCAGCGCTCGACCGCCGACAGCATCCCGAGCCCCAGCAGATCGATCTTGAGAAAGCCGGCGTCGGCGCACGAGTCCTTGTCCCACTGGGCGATCTGGCGGCCCTCCATCGCCGCCGGCTGAACCGGGCAGATGTCGATCAGCGGGCGGGTCGAGAGCACGATCCCGCCCGGATGTTGGGAGGCGTGGCGGGGGAGACCCCAGCCCTTACGCGCCAGCTCGGCCAGCGCCCGCCAGCGCGGCGAGGCCGCCCGGCCGGAGCCGATCGCCTCGGCGACGTCGTCCTCGACCTCGCTCGCGCGGTCGTAGACGTCGACCAGCCGCGCCGCGCGCTCGATCTCGCCGGCCGGCAGCCCGAGCACCTTGCCGAAGTCCCGGACCGCCCCCCGCGAGCGATAGCAGGCGAACGCGCTGACCAGCGCCGAGCGCTCGGACCCGTAGCGTTCGTGGACCCGGGGGATCAGCTTCTCGCGGATGTCGCGTGGGAAGTCGAGGTCGATGTCGGGCGCCTCGGTGATCTCCTCGTTCAGGAACCGCCCGAGGAACAGGCCGCCGCGAACCGGGTCGATGTGGGAGAGCCCGGTCAGATAGCAGACGACCGAGCTCACGCTCGACCCCCGGCCCCGTCCCGGCGGCAGCAGCATCCGCGCCGAGTCCGGCCCGCGGACCTCGGCGGCGACCTCGCGGGCCAGCTCGAGGAGGTCGTAGTGGAGCAGGAAGAACCCCGACAGCCCCAGCTTGCGGATCACCCGCAGCTCCTCGGAGAGCCGGCGCCCGGCCTCGCCGCGGTCGGGGGAGCCGGCGTAGCGATGCTCGAGCCGGGCCCGGCAGATCTCCGCCAGCGCACGGTCGGCATCGGGATCCTCGCTGCCGGGATAGCGGTAGCCGAGATCGTGGTCGAGGTCGAAGCGAAGCCGCTCGGCGAGACGGGCGGCCTCGGCGAGGGCCCCGGGATGGTCGCGGAACCGCGCCTCCGCCTCGGCGGCGGAGCAGAGGTGGGCCGAGGCGTTCCCGCGACGCCGCGGCTCGGTCTCCTCCAGCGTCCCGTGCAGGCGGACCGCGGCGAGCGCATCCTGGAGGCGGGCGCGGGAGCGATCGTGCATGTGGACGTTCCCCGTCGCCACGCACGGAACCCCGAGCCGCCCGGCGAGCTGGGCGAGCCAGCGGTTGCGGGCCCGGTCCCGCCGCCAGAACGGGCGCTGGAGCTCGACCCGGAAGCCGTCGCGACCGAAGGCGGCCGCCAGCCGCCGGCCGAGGATGGCCGCGCGGTCGAGCTCGCCCCGTTCCCAGCGCCCGGCGAGCGCGCCGTCGCGGGCGCAGCCCGACAGGCAGACAAGCCCCTCGACGTGTCCCTCGAGCGCCTCCAACGAGACGACGGGAGGAAGCGGGTCTCGGTCCGGGCGCGGCCTGGTCCCGCGGTGGGCCTCGGTGACGAGCCGGCAGAGGTTCCGGTAGCCGGCCGCGCTCTCGACCAGCAGCGTCAGGTGGAAGGCGCCGGGCGGACAGTTCGACCAGCCGTCCTCGGGCCGCAGGTCGAGGTCGCGGTCGGCGACCGTCATCTCGGCTCCGGTGATCGAGCGAACGCCCATCGACGAGCAGGCCTTCGCGAATTCCATCGACCCCCAGAGGCCGTCGTGGTCGGTCAGCGCCATCGCCTCGTGACCGAGCTCCGTCGCGCGTAGCGCCAGCTCCTCCGGCAGCGAGGTCCCGTCGCCGAACGAGTAGGCGCTGTGCGCGTGGAGCTCTACGTACGTACCGGTCATGTCCGCTGCCGGAACCACCGGCCGTCCTCGGCCGGCTCGCGGAAGACGACCAGGTCGCGCCCATCGGCGAGGACGAGCTCGAAGTAGCGGCGCCGGAGCGGCCGCGGCGTCCACCAGCGATCCTCGACCAGCCACTCCTCGCGCACCGCCTCCACGGCGATCCCGTCGACCGCGCTCGGCTCGCCGCCGTCCGACTCCTCGACCGCCGCCGGCAGCGGCCAGTAGATGCCCTTCGGATTCACCTCCGAATACCTTGCGGGCGCCTTCGGCGCCCTGACACGCCTGTTTCGGGGCTAAAGCCCCTCATGCGAATCTCCCGCTTCCGGATAAGGGGTGAGCGCCACCCTCCGCTCGGGGACGCGGGAGTCGGGGTCGACCTCGAGGACGCGGAGAACGGCATCGGCGCCGGCGGCGGCGCGCGCCTGGCGGACCGCCTCGCCGATCCGCTCGCGGCGGTGCTCGCGCTCCTCGCGGGCGAGGACGGGCTGCTCGCCTCCGGCCGGCCCGAGCGCCAGCGCCCGAAGGCCCAGCGAGGCGGCGGGCGCCGGCAACTCGGCGAGCTTCGGCTCAAGCGCCAGGCGGACGCGGAGGCGATCGGCGCTCGCCTGGCGCAGCGTGGCATCGGCCCGCCAGCCGCCGCCGGCGGCGAGGCGGGCGAACAGGCGCAGCCGGCGGAAGCTTCGCCCGCATCGCCGCGGGTTGGCGAGGAGCCTGTCGACGAGCAGCTCGAGCGTCCGCTCGAGCTGGAAGCCGGAGGCGGCCTCCGGCAGCTCGAGCGCCTCGGCCAGCTCCTCGCGCGGGCGGCGGGGGTGAAGCCGCTCGCGCTCGCCGCGCGCCATCCGCAGCGCCGCCAGGCCAGCCGCCCCGAAGCGGTCGGCGACGGCATCGTCGGGGAGCGCCGCCAGCTCGCCGAGGGTCCGTACCCCGAGTCGCTCGAGCGTCGGCGGCAGGGTCGCCCGGGCCCATTCGTCCTCGAGTCTGTCGCGCAACAGCGCGATCGGCTGGGGGGCGAGGAAGGCG
>JBKPNB010000269.1:0-9605 GCA_046732395.1 Actinomycetota bacterium
GCGAGGCGCTCGGGAGCGGGGCGGCCGGGCGGGACGGCTCGTTCCGCGCCTCGCATTCGGCGGTGCGGCCGCGGCCGTCGCGGCGGTTGTCCTGGTCCTGCTCCTGGTCGGCGGGTCGAGCGGACCGACGGTCGCCGACGCCGCTCGGATCGCGCTTCGCCCCTCCACCGAGCCGGCGCCGGCGCGCCTCGACGACAGGGGGGCGAAGCTCGCGGCGCGAGTCGACGGCGTCGTCTTCCCCGATCTCCGCCACTCCTGGGGCTGGCGCGCGGTCGGGCTGCGGCACGACTCGCTCGATGGGCGAAACACCAAGGTCGTCACCTATGCAAGCCGGGGGCAACAGATCTGGTACGCGGTCGTCGGCGGCTCGGCGCTGCCGAAGCCGTCGGGGGCGCGGACGACGGTCCGCCGTGGCGTCACCTACCAGACGCTCCGGGTGGACGGGCGGCCCGCCGTGACCTGGCGGCGGCTCGGCCACACCTGCGTCCTGATCGGCACCGCCTCCCCCCGGAAGCTCGTCACGCTCGCGAGCTGGCGCGGCGGCGGGACGCTCCGCTACTGACGAGTCACTCCTCGAGCCGGCGAGCGACCCTGTCGCGGGCGCGGAACAGCCGGCTCGTCACCGTGCCCTCGCGCACACCGAGGGCCCGCGCGGCCTCGCGGTAGGAGAGGCCGGCGACGTCCACCGCGATGAGCGCGTCGCGAAACTCCTCGGGAAGCTCGTCGATCGCTTCGTGGACTTCGCGGATCTCGACGACCTCGGCGGGATCGTCCCCGGCGCGCCCGCCGGCGCCGGCTTCCTCGACCAGCGGCGTCGTCGCCGGCCGCCGGCCGGCCGCGCGCCGCTGGCTGATCAGGGTGTTGCGAAGCGCACGCAGGAGATACGAGAGCTCGCCCTCGCCGCGGACCAGGCGCGGGCGGGCGAGGACCTGGGCGACGGTCTCCTGGACCAGGTCCTCCGCCTCCTCGCGCGAGCGGGTCCAGGCGCGGGCCGCGCGGTAGAGCCTCGGGAGGTGGTCGACCAGACGGTCGGGGTCGAGCCGGTGCGGCGCGCGCATCAGCGGCCCTCGCGGTCACGCCGGGAAGGAATCGGGCCGCGCGAGCGTCTGCACGGGGCAAAGGTCAATTCCAGCCACCTATAGGAGGTCACCAATGAAGAAGCTGCTCATCCCTGGCGTTACGATCGCAGCCGCCATCAGCCTCGCGGCCTGCGGTGGCGGCGGGGGCAGTGGCGCGACGGCCGCCGGCGGCATGCCGGGCGGAGGTCAGCAGACGGTCTCGGCGAAGCAGATCGGCGGCGCCGGCACCGTCCTCGTGGACTCGACCGGCCAGGCCCTCTACGCGTCCAACGTCGAGAACGCCTCGGGCAAGGTCATGTGCACTGGCCCGTGCAACTCCTTCTGGGAGCCGCTGACGGTGAAGGGAAACGTTCAGCAGGGCAGCACCGCCGGCGGCAAGCTCGCCGTGATCAAGCGCCCGGACGGGAGCCATCAGCTCACGTTCAATGGCAAGCTCCTCTACAGCTTCACCGAGGATGGGCCTGATCAGGTCACCGGCGACGGCTTCCACGACGCGTTCGACGGTCAGCAGTTCACCTGGCACGTGGTCACTGTCGGCGGCGGAGGCTCGAACCAGAGCCAGGGCGCTAACGGCGGCGGCGTGGTCGGCTACTGACCGGCCGCGCGCTACTTGAGCAAGCGCGAGAGGCGCCGGTCCTTCAGCACCCTCCCGCCGGTCTGCTCCGCCGGGCAGTAGGTCGTCGAGTGCTCGGCGAAGTGGACGGCGGCGAGGGTGGCCCCGCAGCGCGGGCACGGCTCGCCCTCGCGGCGGTGGACCTTGAGCGGCATCGGGAGCTTGTCGGGGACGGTCGCGCCGATCACCTCCTCGTAGTGGTCGAGCGCGGCGCCCAGCACCGCGAGCGCCGAATGGAGCCGCTCGACGTCGTCGGGCTCGAGGTCAGACCCCTTCCTGAACGGGCCGAGCCTCGCCTCCCAGAGGATCTCGTCGACCCATGAGCGGCCGATGCCGGCGATCTCGCGCTGATCGCGGAGCAGCGGATGGAGCTGGCGCGGGGCGTCGACGATCCGGGCCAGCTCGTCGAGCGGGGGCGCCGGCCATGCCTCGGGGCCGAGGGTGGCGACCATCTCGTCGTCGGCGAGGGCCGCGACCGGCATCAGCTTCGCCCAGGCCCGCTGCTTGGTGCCGAACTCGCGCAGGCGGAGCTCGCGGCCGTCGGCGATCCGGACCAGCACCCGCGAGGCGCGGTCACGCAGCGACGCCCGCTTGTCGAACACCTGGAGGCGCCCGGCGGACATCAGGTGGACGAGCAGCGACAGCGGGCCACCATCGCTGCCGGCGGCCGCGAACTCGACCACCGGCATCTTCCCGATCCTTCGCACCCCCTCGATCCGCCGACCCGCGAGGGCGTCGAGCGGCACCGCGACCGACTTCAGCGCCACCATCCCGGGGGCGAGGGCCGACTCGACCTGCGCCCCGCGCAACGCCGCGTCGAGGCGGCGGGCGGTGATCTCGACCTCGGGCAGCTCAGGCATCAGCCGGCCGCAGGCTAGACTAGGGCCAGTCATTCGCTCGGTTCGAGGCTGGTCGCCCGTCGAGCCAGCCGGGCCGGCGAACATAGGAATCGAGGTCATGCGGGCCCCATTCGCGCTACCGATATGCAAGAGCTGAGCGTCCTTCACCCGCCCGGAACCGAGGAGCTTGCGCCCGACGACGTCGAGCTGCTCGCGACCGAGGTCCGCGCGCTGGCCGGGGAGCGCGACGCGGTGATCCTGGCCCACAACTACCAGCTCCCCGAGCTCCAGGACGTCGCCGACTTCACCGGCGACTCGCTCGAGCTCTCGCGCCGGGCGGCGGCGACCGACGCGGCCGTGATCTCCTTCTGCGGCGTCCACTTCATGGCCGAGACGGCCTCGATCCTCTCGCCCGACAAGACGGTCCTGATCCCCGACCACGGGGCCGGCTGCTCGCTCGCCGAGTCGATCACCGCCGACCAGTTGCGGGAATGGAAGGCCGAGCATCCCGGTGCGATCGTCGTGATGTACGTCAACACCTCGGCCGAGGTGAAGGCGGAGACCGACTACTGCTGCACCTCCTCGAACGCGGTCCGCGTCGCCGAGCACGTCTGGCGCGAGCACGGCGCCGACGCCGAGATCCTGTTCGGCCCCGACATGTGGCTCGGTTCGTTCGTGGCCCGCGAGCTCGGCCTCGCCGACGATCCCGATCGCTACGCCCGCTTCCACGTCTGGGACGGCGAGTGTCACGTCCACGCCGGCATCCGTCCCGACGACATCGCCGCGATGCGGGCCGAGCACCCCGGGGCGGAGTTCCTTATCCACCCCGAGTGCGGATGCTCGACGCAGGCGATGGAGTACGTCGCCGCCGGCGACGTGGACCCCGACGGCGTCCAGATGCTGTCGACCTCGGGGATGCTGGGCCACGTCCGCGGAAATCCCGATGGCGAGTTCATCGTCGCCACCGAGACCGGGATGCTCTACCCGCTCCAGCAGGCGGCCCCCCGCGCCCGCCTCGTCGAGGCGAACCGGATGGCGTTCTGCCGCTACATGAAGATGATCACGCTGCCGAAGCTCCGCGACTCGCTGCGCGAGGGGAAGTTCGAGGTCAAGGTCGAGCCCGAGATCGCCGAGCGCGCCCGGCTACCGATCGAGCGGATGGTGCGGATCTAGCGATCTACGGCCGCCACGTGGCTCTACCAAGCCATGTGGCGGTCGTCGGCGAGGCCCCATGCGCCAGGAAATGCGCCAGCGCCTCACCCGTCCGAGCTTGACATCGGAGTTCTCGGCGGGGCCCTGGAAGCTGCCTAATACCCTGCCGATTGCAAACAGGAAGACGGCGGGGGCCTGGGCTCCCTACCTCGTCCAGTCGACTAGCTCTATTGGCGGGCGCAAGCAAGCCCAATCGCGAGCCGTGGGGGCAGCGGCATAATCGCCGCCGTGACGATCGAGGTCGGCGACGCCCACGCCTCAACGCACAGCCACACCGAACTCGGTGACGATGCCGTTGCGCGCGAGGCCGCTAGACGCCGCCTGAGACGGGTCCGAACTGTCGCGTACCCCAACCCCGGGGCCGTCGGTCTACGAAACCGAAGGTCACAGGTTCGAATCCTGTCGGGCGCGCTTCCGTTTACTCGCGATATCGCTGCAAAGGCGCGGAAGTTTCGGGACGCCGCGGCTTCGCGCGAAGAGGCCGAAAGCCTCGGGATTCCACCGCCAGGCGTCAAAGAACCATCGCACAGGTTGCTTGGGCGCCGGCGTTAGCCGGCCGGAGAGCCGGCCGTCGGGCCGTCGACCCCGAGGCCGAGGGCTCGGCGCACCTCCTGCGCCAGCTCCCCGGGAGCCTCCAGGCTTACGCAATGTCCTACGCCGGCGAGGGGGCGCCAATCCAGCTCCCGCCCCGCGTCCCGGTCGCTCTTTCGGGCCACCTTCGAGGACAGGGCCTCGTCCTTCATTCCCCACACCAGCGTGATGGGCACGCCGATGGGCTGGTCGTAGACAGCCTCGAGCCGCTTCCGCCGCTCGGGAACCAGCAGCGCGCTCACCATCTGGCGGTAGTAGGCGATAGGGAAGCGAAAATCGCGGGGCTCCTGGAAACGCGCGACCAGCTCGTCGACGAGCGCAACGTCCATCGCCCCCTTACTGCCCTCCCGCAGCGTGAACGAAAGCTTCAGCAGTTCCTGCCGAAGCGCGTGGTCGCGAGCCATTCTGGGAACCACGGCAGCTCGAAGAAGGGGACCCAGGGAATCCTGAATGTCTGGAAGTCGTCGACGTGGAGCACCGCGCGAAGGAGCGTTCGGGGATGTGTGCAGTTGACGACGACGAGCCCGCTGATGAGGTGTGAGTACCGGTGCGCGAAAATCCAACCGAGCGCGCCGCCCCAGTCGTGCCCGACGATCCGAAGCGAGACGGGGCCTTCTCCGACCTTTATGACGTCGTGCCGATACGCCACGGCGTCCGCACGAAGCCCGCGTCCTAGACCATCAGCCGCCCTTTTGCACCTCCTGGCGAAGCCGGTCGATCTGCCGCTGCTGGCGCTTCACCGTGGCGACCAGACGCCTGACAGTGGCGCTGAGCGGCCGGGCAGCGCCCTTCGACTTCGTGGCCGCCGCTCTCGCCGTCCCCAGCTGACCGTTGGCGTTGATGAACACGCGCTGCGCGGGCGCGGAGAGCGAGGTGCCGCTGACGCCCTGAAGGAAGGCGCGGGTCTGGGCCCCCTGGGTGCCGATCCGGATCGTCCCCGCGTCGCCGGCCTGGCCGGCGTTGGCGATGTCGACGTTGTCATCGCCGCTCGTCAGGTTGCCGCCGGCGCCGGAGCCGATCGCGATGTTCCGATTGCCGGTGGTGTTGGAGTTGAGCGCCCCGTGGCCGAGGCCGGTGTTGTCGTGGCCGGCGGTATCGGCGAAGAGCGCGTGGAGACCGACCGCGACGTTGTCGTTCGCGGCGGTGCTGTTGGTGAGGGCGCCGCGGCCGAGCGCCAGGTTCTCGTCGCCGGTCGTGCTGTCGTTGAGCGCCATGCTGCCGGCGGCGATGTTGTCGCTGCCGGTGGTGTTGCCGCCGAGTGCCTGGTAGCCGCTCGCGATGTTGTCGCTGCCGGTCGTGTTGCTTACGAGCGCGTTACTTCCGGTGGCCACATTTAGGTCGCCGGTGGTGAGGTTGGGGAACACCACCAAGCCGAACCCGGCGTTCAGCTGGCCGGCGGGATGGGTGGGGAACAGGACGGAACCAGCGCCGACGTTCTCGTTGGCGTCGACGTAGACACTGCCGGTGTCGGCGAGCGCCGGGCTTGCGGCGAGGCCGAGGATGGCGATCGCCGTCGCGCAGGCGACGAGCAGCGTGCGGCGGGCGCGGCGAGGCGGTCGATCCGACGCGGACCGAGCGGGAACGGAATTCATGGGGACCTCCCCTCTGTTGGTGGGCGAGCCCCGAGCCTCCCCGGTCGCTACGAGCGACCCCTGGCGCTCGTCCCTGTCGGGGCGAGCCCAGTGCGGAGGTGCGCTTCGGCGCAAGGGCTTTCGGTGCCGAGCGAACGGCAGCGGTCGGCCGCTAGCCCTCTTCGACGCTGTACCCGCCGACCAGGCCGATCGCGCTTAGGGTGACAGCGGCCTTCCGGGCCGCCTCGTCGCGGTCGAGGGCTTCAACGCCATTGACCGTGTAGCGGCCTTCCTCGCCGCCGGTCACCGTAAACCCAGCGGTTCGCAGCGTCTCGATGCCTTCCGGCGGGATCACGCCTCGGACCTCGACCCGGAACGGGAACACGGCTAACAGCGTAGTCGCCGCGGCTGAGGCTGACCGCCGCCGGGCGCTTTAGTCGCCCGACGGCTGCGATACGTTCTCGCCATGCCGAAGACCAAGAGAAAGCCCACACGCAGGGAGAGGTCGGAGAGGTCCCTGGAACGGCGCGGCGGGTCAGCGCGGTGAGAAGCGCAACCCGCCGGGTGAAGACCCACGCGCCCAGCAACATCACTCGCGCGCGCGGTCGGTAGAGAGGCTTTCGCTTGGCGAAGCGGGGGCGTCCCGCATTGTCGCGGGGCGTGCTGCCCTTCGATCCCCCTGGCCTCGTAGTCCCGCAAGCCGCGCTGCTCGACACCAGCTTCGTCGTCGCGGCCCTACTGAGCGCCGAGCCGTACCCGTCGTATGCGCCGACGCCCTAGTCGCACTCGCGGACGCGAACTCGCGTGTCGTCTTCAGCTCGTCGCTGGAGATCGGCGAGGAGGCGCCGGCTTCGCGCACCGAGCAGATTCCGCCGCGCCTTTCTCTCGCCAGCCGGCGCGGCTGCGCGTAGCCCCGATGAGCCGCTCACGGCTTCCCCCGGAACGGCACCTGATCCTGCTTGCACCGCGTCCCTTTCGGCGGCAGGACCCCGTCGATCAGATAGCGGCTCGCGTAGCGGTTCGCGCAGCTGCTCGGGTTAAGCAGTTCCGTATGGCCGTAGCCATCGACGGTCAACAGCCGAGCTCGTGAAAGTTGCCGGGTCATCGCCCTCGCCCCGCGATGGGGGGTGTTTGGGTCATAGGTGTTGCCGATCACGAGCACGGGGTTGTGCGTTCGCCGATCCCATGGGCCGGCGTAGCGCTCGGCGGCGGTCGCGGGCCAGCTCCCGCACGGCTCACTCGCCCACGACCACCACGGACCGACGGACCCGGAGCGCCCAGAAGCGAAGCGGCCAAGCGACCGAAACGCGCCGGGACGCGGGTTCGGGCTCTCTGAGCAGAAAATGGCAAACTGCTGCTCCGGTCCGGCATACCTCGGGTCTTGGCCAACGATCTGCCCCGAAGAGATGGGCGAGAAGTCGTCGGTCTGTACCCCCGCTGGTTGGTTCATGGTTCCGGTCATCCACACCTGCTGGAGCGTGCTCGCGAGCCCCGTCCACCCGATCATCGGGCCGAGCGGGGCGATGCTCTCAAGACCGTGCAGTGTGGTCTCCACCAGCTCGGCGTAGGTGACCCCGAAGCTCTCGGGGTGAGTGCGCAGCCGCCGTAGCAGGGTCGCGAACTTCGCGCGCGTGGCGGCCGGGCTTCCGGCGGAAAAGGCGCACTGAACGGTGTTCGACCGCCCGCAGAGATCGAGGAATGCGTTCAGCGTCTTGGCAGACCCGCGGTCGGAGCGTTGACGAAGCCAGGTGCCCAGGAACCTGCCGGCGTTTGCCTTGATCTGCCGGTCAGCCCACGCCTTCGGGTTGACGTCGCCGTCGACAACGATCGCGCGCATGCGCTTCGGAAACAGGTTGGCGTAGGTGGCGCCGAGGAAGGTGCCGTAGGAGACCCCCCAATAGCTCAGCCCGCGATCACCGACCTCGCCGCGCAACAGGTTCAGGTCGCGGGCGGTGTCGGCGGTGGAGACGTGACGAAGGAGGCCGCCATTACGCCGCTCGCAGCGGCGTCCGAAGGCCCGATAGCCCCGGATCGATTTGTCCATCTCCGCCGCGCCAACCGGAAACCCCGCGGGTATCCCGCGAAAGAAACGCTGCTCTGCGTCCGCGGTGGCGAAACATTGCACCGCCGTGCTGGCGCCGACTCCACGGGGATCCCAGCTGGCGATGTCGAACCGCTCGCGCAGCGCCGCCGGAAAGAGGTCGAATACCAGCGGCAGAGCCTCCGCGCCGGGCCCGCCCGGGCCGCCCGGGTTGAAGAACAGCGTGCCGATGCGGTGGGCGCGATCGCTCGCCCGATGCCTGACCACCGCCAGGTGGATCGTCGGACCGCGCGGATTCGAGTAATTCAGGGGAACCCGGGCAGTGGTGCACTGAAAGCCCTGCTGCTCAGGGCTGGCGCACCGATGCCAGACCAGCCGCGGCACCGCCACCGTGGCCGCCGATGGCGCGCTCGCCGCGCTCGCCGCCAACGCCGATGACACCGCCAGCACCGCTAGCGCAACCGCCACCAAGAGGATCAAGACGCAAACTCGGTGCTGTCGCGACGGCATTGTGCCCCCAGGATTCTGTGCGGAGCCCCTGCAGCGGCAAGTCTCCTTACGCGCGCGTCGGATGTCAAGCCCCGCCGTCCGCCATGTCAGGTCGCCCGGTCGCGGCAGCTGGTTTGCGACCCGGCTGCGAAAGTCTCGGCAATCCCAGAGCTGGCTACCGGTGCTGAGCAAGACCGGCGCCCTCGGAAGCCGGCGGGTTGAGAGCGCTGCTGCCTGACGGAAACGACAGCCTCGTCATCGCCGGTGTTGCGCAGGTCGTACCTAGGCAGCCCGGCGAGGCGGATCAGTTCGACGAGCGCTCGGAGGAGCCCGCCGCGCGTCCGACCTGGCTCTTCAGCAGCGGGCCGATCGGCGACCCGCCGCTCCCCCAGGACGCCGCGCCCGCCGGAATCGGCAAGACGATCGCGGCGATTTCGGCCCGCGGACACGAGGTCTTCGCCGGCAAGCTCGACCGAGCCAGGCTCAACCGCCGCGAGCGGCTCCTGGTCGCGGCGCTCCGGGCGCCCGAGGGCGACTTCCGCGAATGGGAGGCGATCCGGGCCTGGGGGCGACGCCAAGAGCTTCAAGAACTGCCACTCGCCGAAGGCCTACAAGAACCTGAAGCCAGGCAACTACATGTTCACGGTCCGCGCCGAGGGGCCGGGAGGCAAGGACCCGAGTCCGGCGAAGAAGCAGTTCAAGATCAAGAAGCGGCACGGCTAGATGGCCGCAGCAGTCGGCGCGCTCATGCGACCGGCGGCGATTCGAGTTGCTCGAACCTCAACGGAGCGGCGCTGCCCCCTCCGCGTGAAAGGAGCAGCGCCCGTCGTCGACATCGTTCCCGACTAGCCGACATACGATCCGCCGATGCCCGAGCCGCACCACGTGGCCCTTGAGCTCGACCAGATCGTCGAGGCGGCACGCGCCGCAGGCGATCAGTGGCGGGAGTTCCTGCGCGCGGGGATATTCAGCGCAGGCGTCTACCGCCTCTCCGCGGGGGGGACCGATCATCAGACGCCGCACGCCGAGGACGAGATCTACTACGTGCTCGCGGGGCGTGCCGAGCTCGAGGTCGAGGGGAAGCAAGAGGCGGTAGGGCCCGGGTCGATCGCCTTCGTAGCCAAGCTTGCCGAGCACCGTTTCGTCGACATCGTCGAGGACCTCGAGCTG
>JBKPNB010000270.1:0-3045 GCA_046732395.1 Actinomycetota bacterium
GCCCTGGCGCTCGAGCTTCGGCGCGCGGCGGCGAAGCCGGGCGCCGCAGTACGGGCACTCGGTGACGTATGGGCTCACCTCCGATCCGCAGCTCCTGCAGACGACGCTGAGCTCGGGTGTGCTCACCTACCCGAGAATAAAGCGTGGGCTGAAGAGTGCGATCAAACCCGGCCCGCGGCGACGATCCTCCTCATCAGCTCGACGAGGTCGCCCTCGCGCTCCCAGATCTCGAGCTGGTGCCGGGAGCCGGTGCCGCCGCGGCAGATCTCGCCGATCCCCTCGAGCTCGACCTCGCAGCCGAGCTCGACCGCGTGGTCGTGGAGCTCGTCGAGGAGCCCCCGGGCCATCGTCGGCGCCTGGACCCGCTTGCCGTGCAGGAAGTCGACGAGCTCGCCCTCCATCCCCCGGAGCGCGGCGCGGACCTTGTTGTCGTCGATCAGCTCGGTCGGGTAGTCGACGTTCGGCGCCCCCTCGTCGAACTGGGCGCTGAACGCGTGCGCGAGCGAGACGGTGAGGGCGGCGAGCGCGATCGTGTGGTCGAGCTCGGTCTGCTGGTCGAAGATCCGGGTCTCGACGGTGCCCAGGTTTGGGTGCGGGCGGACGTCCCACCACAGGTAGGTGTAGTCCTCGATCGCCCCCGCCCGCATCATCAGCTGGACCCGCTCGCAGTAGTTGCTCCAGTCCCCGTAGTGCGGCGGGATGCCGCAGCGCGGGAAGGCGCGGAAGACGGGGGTGCGAGCCGATGCGAGGCCGGTCGTCCAGCCGCGCCAGAACGGCGAGTTCGCCGACAGCGCCAGCAGCAGCGGCAGGACGAGCCGGATCCCGTCCGCGACGTAGATCGCCTTGTCGGGGCCCTCGATCCCGACGTGGACGTGGGTGCCGAAGATCAGCTCGCGAAGCGCGATGTAGCCGAGCTCGTCGACGAGCTGGTGGTAGCGCTGGCGGTCGACGATCCGCTGCTCCTCCCAGCGGGCGAACGGATGGGTCCCGGTGGCGGCGACGCAGAGCCCGAGGTCGTCGGCGACCGCGCTCACCGCGCGGCGCAGCGAGCGGAGCTCGTCGTAGGCCTCGCGGAGGTCCACGCACGGCTTGGTCGCGATCTCGAGCACCGACTGCAGCAGCTCGGGCTTGACCTGGCCCTCGAGCTCCGCCGGGACGGCGTCGAGGACCCGCTCGATCTCCTGCGCGAGGCCGTAGCCGTCGCGCTCGCAGAGCATCAGCTCCTCCTCGATCCCGATCGTGAACGCCGGCCCGGTGAACTTGTGGTCGAGCACTCAGCCGAAAGCATGGCCGATGGGGCGGCGCTTCGGCAATCAAGTGGGGCGCGGCGGGCGAATCTCACCGAGCGTCGACTTAGTCAGTCTTAGGCTGACTAAGTCGACACTCGACGCAGCAGGACGATGTTGCGCTCGCTTTGTCGCTGTCGTGCGCGAGATTCGGCACGAGTTGCGCGTCACGCGCGCGTCGCGAGGATCGAGACTTCGGCGACAATGCGATCCCACCGGCGCAGAATCTGGGGGCTAGGGCTGATGGCGCTGGTGGCGCCGATCCTCGCCGCCTCCCTAGCTGCCCTCCTCGCCGCCTGCGGTTCCGGCGACGGGCCGGGCGATCCGGACTCCCTCCCCCGCCACCTCCACGCGCGCGTCATCCGCGCCGTCGACGGCGACACCGCGCTGGTCCGGCTCGACGGGCGCACCGAGTACGTCCGCTACATCGGCGTCGACACGCCGGAGACGGTGAAGCCGGACACCCCGGTGCAGTGCTTCGGGCCGCAGGCGAGCGCCTTCGACCACCGGCTCGTCGACGACCGCACAGTCCGGCTCGACTTCGACCGCGAGCGCGAGGACGCCTACGGGCGGCTCCTCGCCTACGTCCACGCCGGTGATCGCTTCGTCAACGCCGCGCTCGTCCGCGCCGGCTACGCGCGGACGCTCTCGATTGCGCCGAATACGGCGCATGCAGGGCTTTTCGCTCGCCTCGCCGAGCGGGCGGCGCGACGTGGCCGAGGACTCTGGGGGCGATGCTGATCGGGCCGCCGGGAAGGTGGTAGTTTCCATAAGCACCGAGCTCCCGCTAACGCGGCGCACATCGAACGCTCACATCGGGGTTCCCTGGCATGCGGATGACCGACACCATGTCCGAGTTCGAGCTGGCCTTCGAGCAGGAGGCCGCGCTCGAGCGGCGGCGGCGCCAGCAGCTCCGCCAGCGCGCGGCTGCGCGCTCGCGGGCGAAGCGGATCGCCGGTCAGCAGCAGCGGGGCAGGGTGGCCTTCGGCGTCCTCGTCCTCGCCCTCACGGCGACCGTGGTGGTCGTCGTGGTGGCGATGTTCGAGACCCTCGCCTGGGTAATGGGTTAGAGGCGCCTCGCGACGCCTCCTCCCTTTCGCTACTCAGGCCTTGAGAGGCTGTCGAGCGCCTCGTCGACCGCCTCCTGGACGTCGCCGTCGGCGCTGTCGCCGCCCTCGCCCTTGATCGAGAGATAGACCTCGCGACGGTAGACGGGGATGTCGCGGGGCGCCGTGATGCCGAGCCTGATCTTGTCCCTTGACACGGCGAGAACCGAGACCTCGATCTCGTCGCCGATCATGATGCTCTGATTCGTCTTACGCGTTAGGACGAGCATCTCGCCTCCATTCGAGAGTCGTATACCTACCCGTTCGGCAGCGTACTCTCTCGCGCCCCCCGCCGCCACCCGCAACCACGCCACGCCTGGGGTTGGCACCAGTCCACTAGCATGCGCCGCCCCGGCGGCGTACCCGCCGGCCTTCCGATGGCACGTAAGCCGCTTCGCTCACAGCTCAACCAGATCCGCGCCTGGGTCCGCCAGGGCCGAACCGATGCCTGGATCGCGCACCAGCTCGACGTCTCGACCGCCGAGCTTCGCGAGTTCAATCGCCGCCACGACCTGAGCGCAGAGGACGACGCCGACGCCGAGCTCGACCTCCGCGACGAGATCGAGGCCGAGATCGAGGCGACGATGGCCGCCGACGAGGACGAGGTGGAACCCGAGGAGGAGCCCGAAGAGGTCGAGGAGGAGCCCGAAGAT
>JBKPNB010000271.1:0-18303 GCA_046732395.1 Actinomycetota bacterium
GCGGCGAGCCGGTCGCCCGCGAGCGCTCGCTGGCGTTCGGGCGCGCCGTCCACCGGGCGCTCGAATGGAGCGCGCGCAACGGCTGGCGCGCACCGCCCGAGGAGCTCCTGCGCTCGTACCTCGCCGAGGCCGGCGGCGCGATCGAGCTGATCCCGCGCGCGGCGGCGATGATCGCCGGCTGGCTCGACTCGCCGCTGCGGGCGGAGGTCGGGGCGGCGCCGAGCCGAGCCGAGGTGCCGTTCGCGCTGCCGCTGGGGGGAACCGTCGTCCGCGGCAAGATCGACCTCCTGGCGGAGTCCGATCGCCGGACGGTGATCGATTTCAAGACCGACGAGCTCCGCGGCCGCCCGACGGCCGTGCTCGCCGGCCGTTACCGGGTCCAGCGCGAGATCTATGCCCTGGCCGCGGCCGGGACCGGCGGCGGCGAGGCGGTGCGGACGATCCACGTCTTCCTCGAGGATCCTGCGGCGCCGATCGTCGACGACCTCGGCCCGCTCGAGCTCGCCGCCGCCCGCGGCCGCGTGGAGTCGCTCATCGACCGCATTCGCGGCGGCGAGTTCGCGCCCGCCCCCGCCCCCGAGGCGGCGGTCTGCTTCGGCTGCCCGGCGGCGGCGTACCTCTGCCCGAACGCCGCCTGGCGCCCGCCGCGGTGACGAGGTGCCGGCGCTCGCCGTCTTCGCCTACGCGTCGCTGGTCGACCCCGCGAGCGCCGCGGCGACGCTCGGGCGGCCGGTCGAGCTCGCCGCGATGGCACGACTTGCCGGTTGGCGCCGGCGCTGGTCGGTGGCCCGCGACAACCACGGCTCCGAGAAGAGCTTCGCGAGGGCGGACGACGGCTCCCGGCCCCGCTACTGCCTCGGGCTCAACGTCGAGCCGGGAGCGGATGATGCCGAGGCGCCGAACGGGGCGCTGATCGAGGTCAGCGAGGCCGAGCTCCGCCGTCTCGACCTGCGCGAGATGCGCTACCGCCGGGTCGAGGTCACCGACGCGCTCGCCGAGCTGCCCGGCGCGATCGATCGCGTCTTCGCCTACGTCGCCCGCCCCGAGCGCTTCGCCCCCACCCCGCCCCCCGGCGCGGTCATCATCGCAACCTACCCCCGCTTCGTCGAGGCGGCGTTCGCCGCGCTCGGCGATGGCCACCTGGAGCTCTACCGCCGGACCACCGAGCCGCCGCCGGTGCCGATCGTCGAGGCGGTCCTGGTCGAGGACCGGATCCCGCCCGGCAACCCGCGGGCCTGGTGAGTGCGCCAGCTGCCTCCTAGCCCCCGTTCCAGCGCCGAGCCCAGGCGCTGAGCTCGGTGATGGCGGGTTCCAGGGCGCGCCCCTTCTCGGTGAGGCCGTAGGAGACCCTGGGCGGGGTGCCGGCGTGGACGGCGCGGCGGACGAGGCCCTCGGCCTCGAGCTCGCGAAGGCGACGCGAGAGCAGGCGATCCGAAAGGCCCGGGATCGCGTGGGAGAGCTCGCCGAAGTAGTGATCCCGCTCGGCCAGGGCCCAGATGATGACCCCGGCCCAGCGCTTGCCGATCATCTCGACCGCGTGGTGGAAGTCCGGGCAGATGTACGTCGCCTCGCCGGCGGCGCTCCCCGTACGGGCGGTGGTCGGCGCTGCTTCCACCGTGGGATCACTGTAGCGAAGCCGCCGGGGCGGATCGATCTCCTCAGCTGCAGGGCCCGGCCGAGGTCGGGCGCAGCGGGCCCGCGAGGGCGGCGCGGACGACGGAGTTCGGGACCCCGAGGCCCCCCGGCCTGCCGCCCTCGTTGGCTGCGAACACGGTGGTCGCCACCCGGCCTCGGGCATCGACCGCGGCCCCGCCGGAGTTGCCGCTGATCACCGTGCCCCTGAACGGGGTGATCTCGCGGCGGACGGGGCCGCGACCGTAGGAGTCCTGGGTTGAGACGGCGCCGGTGCGACCGATCCGCGCCGCCGCCCCGGCGAACGGCCCGTTGCTCGGGTAGCCGAGGACCGCGGCCGGAGTGCCCGGCCGCGGCTTCGCCTCCAGGCGCAGTGGCGGCTTGCCGAGGCCCGGGACGCTGAGGATCGCGATGTCGTTGCGCGGCTCGTAGTGGACGACGATGGCGTCGAAGGTTCGGCCGGCGCGGTCCTCGATCATCGTGTCGGCCTCGCCGGCGACGACGTGGGCGTTGGTGACGACCAGATCCCGGCCCGCGACCCAACCCGAGCCCTCGAGCCCGAGCCCGCATGCCGTGCCGAGCACCTTGACGATGCTTCGACCGGCCCGGTGGACACCCGGAGCGCCGAGGATCGCGTTGGTCGGGGGCGGCACCCGCGCACTCGGCCCGGTCACCTGGGGGACCGCGTCGACCCGGCGCAAGAGGTTGAGGATCGGGCCCGACGGCGGCAGCGCGTCGTCGAGGGCGCCGAGGACCTTGGAGTCGTCGATCGCCTGGCGGATCGCCCGCTCGCCCGGGGCCGCCGCCTCACGGACCACCGCACCGAACGCCCAGGCCAGTAGCAGCGCCAGCAGTCCGAGCAGGGCGGCGCCGCCGGCGCCGTCGACCGTCCTCACCCACCGCCCCCCGCCGAGGCGGCCCCGGATCCCGACGCCGACGGCGTCGAGCAGCGCGGCGAGGACGCCGCCCCCGATCAGGCCCCCGAGGAGTCCGGCGACCGGCGCGTAGGGCGAGTTCGCGCCGCCGGACAGAAGCTCCGGCCCGAGGCGGCCCCCGACGATGGCGCCGGCCAGGAATCCGGCGAGGGGCAGGGCGCTTCGGACCAGCCCGAGCTCCCAGCCGAGCGCGGCCATCGCGAGCGCGAAGACGACGATCAGGACATCGAGGACGCTCATCTGCGCATCCGCCGCCCCGCCGGCGCCCGTACTCGGTTTTGCGTCATCACGGAGAGACTAGATTTCACACGTGAAGGCGACCGAACGGCGCCGCCGGTTGTTGACGCGTGCCCTCCCGATCGCCCTCGTCGGCGTGGCGGCGTTCGTGGTGGGGGCGATCGCGGGCAAACCGGCGAACGAGCTCGACGCCGCCCGCCACTTCGCGTCGGCCTGGCAGCGCGGCAACCTCGTCGCGATGCACAGGGAGCTCTCCGACGACGCTGCGAAGCGCCATCCGCTGGCGTCGTTCGAGCGAGCCTACGACGAGTCGGAGCGGACGGCGACGATCGGCTCACTGACGACCGGCTCGGTCACCTCGGCGAAGACCCCCGACGGAACCGACGCGGCGGCGTTCACGGTGACCCTGCGCACCCATGCGTTCGGACGCCTCGAGGGGCGGATGGTGCTCCCGCTCGACGGCGGCAAGGTCGCCTGGGACCCGACGATGGTGTTCCCCGGGCTGAAGCCGGGCGAGCACCTCGAGCGACGGACGCGGATCCCGAGCCGGGCGTCGATCCTCGCCAGTAACGGCACGCCGCTGGCCGAGGGGTCCGCGGCGGTGCGAACCTCGCCGCTGGGAGCATCGGCGGCGGCGGTGGCCGGGACAGTCGGGCCGCCGCGGGGCAAGCTGATCGCCGAGCAGAAGCGGCTCGGCTTCCCACCGCACGCCCCGACCGGGACCAGCGGCCTCGAGCTGGCCTTCAACCGCCGGCTCGAGGGCAACGCCGGCGGCCAGCTGCTCGCGGTCGGCCGCGGCGCGCGGCGGGTGTTGGCGTCGACCGAGCCGACGCCGGGCCGCCCCGTGCACACGACGATCAAGCCGAGCCTCCAGCGGGCCGCGGTTACCGACCTCGGCGGCACCTACGGCGGCGTCGCCGTCCTCGACGCCAAGGACGGATCGGTGCTGGCGCTCGCCGGCATCGCCTTCAACGGGCCACAGCCGCCGGGCTCGACCTTCAAGCTGGTGACCACCACCGCCGCGCTCGACGCCGGCATCGTCAAGCCCAGCGACCAGTTCCCGATCGCGACCCACACCGTCGTCGGCGGGCGGTCGGTCGCGAACGCCCACGACGAGGCGTGCGGGGGCTCGTTCGTCCAGGCGTTCGCCCAGTCCTGCAACAGCGTCTTCGTCCCGCTCGGGCCGAAGGTCGGATCCGACCGCCTCGTCGGGACGGCCGAGAAATACGGATTCAACTCACCTCCGAGCCTCTACGACGACGCCGCGCTCGCCGCGGTCGACCCCCCGTCGAGCACGATCCCCAAGACCATCCCCACCGCCATCGACCTCGGGGTGAGCGCGATCGGCCAGGGCAAGGTCCTCGCGACTCCGCTGGAGATGGCCGCGGTGGCGCAGGCGATCGCCAACGACGGGGTGCGCGAGCCGAACTCGATCGTCAGCGATCAGGACCTGGGCCCATCGCAGAAGCCGGTCCGCGTCACCTCGGCGAAGACCGCGGCCACCTTGAAGACGCTGATGCTCGGCGTCGTCCGCTTCGGGACCGGGACCGCGGCCTCGCTCCCGGGGGTCCAGGTGGCGGGCAAGACCGGCACCGCGGAGCTCGGCCCCCTGCCCTCGGGCGGGGCCGGGAACCAGTCGCAGCGGGTCGACGCCTGGTTCACCTCGTTCGCCCCGGCCTCGGCGCCGAAGCTGGTCGTCGCGGTGATGATCGTCAACGCCAACGGCGACGGGGGCGCGGTCGCCGCCCCGATCGCCCGGGAGATACTCGCCACGGGCCTCGGCGTCGGCTAGCCCTATTCCCCGGGCGGGAAGCCGATGGTGGCGCCGACGAGGACCAGCGCCGCGCCGGCGATGGCGATGATCCCACCGGGCGTCGCCGCCGCCTGAGCGAGCAGCGCCCCGGCGAGCGAGAGGGCCGTCCCGGCGGCGAACAGATCCCACCAGCCGCTGCCGAGGCGCCGCCGCTCCCCCGAGGTGACCGCGAGGACGGCGACGAGCACGCCCAGGCAGGCGACCCGGACCGCGGTCGAGAAGAGATCGAGTGCGACGAGGATCGCCGCCGCGGCGCCGAGCAGGAGCGCGAGCCGCAGCGTCCCGCCCGACTCCGAGAGCTCTGGCGGGCGCAGCCTCAGGGCTCAGACTAGATGTCGAGCTGGATCCGGGCCGGGGTGCCGTTCGCCGCGGCCGGGATCTTCAGGGTCAGCGGCCGGTTCTCGCTCGAGGACTGGTGGATGACGAACAGCAGCATCGAGCCCTGGATCGGCCCGTTCGCCGCAGCCGACTCGGGGTTGGGGACCGACCGACCGGCGGGGACCTTGCCGCTCAGCGGCATCGAGAAGTCGTTGTCGAGCGGCACCGGCGTGTAGGTGGTGTGCTCGGTGTCGGTCACGTCGTAGCGCGTCGGCAGCGACTGCGCCGTGCCCGAGCTCTCGTTCTGGATTTGGAGGAAGACGCCGAGGTAGTCGTCGTCCCGCCCGAGCGGCGGCGCTCCCTGGAGGTAGGCCACGTCCTCGGGGTCGGAGGGATTCAGGTAGCGGCTGATCTGGACCGTGTAGCGGAGATTGCCGAGGGTGACGGGCGTCCCCTCGCCGACGGTCAGCTTGGTCTGCTCCGACGAGCACCCGCCGGCTGCGAGCGGCAGCACCGCAGCGCATGCTGCGGCGACGGCGAGTGCGCGGCGACTCATGGCGGGCGCGATTCTATTGAGCGCGATTGCCGCGGAGCCCCTCTTGAGAACCTAGGCGCCGAGGCGGTCGCCGCCGGCGATCGCGACGCGCGGGGGCTCGCGATCGGACTCGGCGAGGTCCTTGAGCCGGGCCAGCGCCCGGGCCCACTGGCGCCGGTACCAGCGCTCGTGGCCCGGTCGGTCGAAGGGCCCGGTGGTCTCGACGATGAAGGTGACCGTGACCTCGCAGCCGCTCGGGGCGGGCGCCTCGACCAGCTCCCAGACGGTGTGGACCTCCATCCGGTCGAGTCGACCCCCGGCGCCGCGCTCGGCGAGGCGGTGCGGGGGGCTTGACTCCTCGATCACGGTCTCGATCCACAGCCCGCGGTCGTGGATTCGGAAGCGAGCGGCGGCCCCGACCCCGACCGAGGCCAGGCGCTCGAGCCGAAACTCGTCGATGAAGTGGTCGGTGAAGGCCGGACGAACGGCGAGATCGGCGAGCAGCGGATGGACGCGCTCGCGCGGGACATCGATCGGGATCGTCGCGGAGACCGGGCCCATGGCGGCGGCGATTCTATTCGCACGCTCCGAGGCCGCCGGCGGGCGCGCGGGTGTCGAACGACACAAAGGTCGGCCGTGAAAGTCCGGAATTTGCGACGAAATGGAGCGCTCGAGGGGTCCCGGCTTGCCACTTTGTTTACCATCAAATGCGGGCGGGCATCGAGACCGAGGAGGTTGCCGGTGCTGACAGCGAGCAGGGATGACGGGGTGGGGCGCGAAAGCGAACTCCACCGATCGGGCGACGAGGTCGGTCGGCTCGCTGGCCCGGGATCGCTTCGCTGTGTCACCTGCGGCTACGCGCTGTCGCTCGCCGCGCTCGAGGAGCTTCCCTCGGTCGACCCGGTGCCCACCTGCCCGGCCTGCGGCGGCACCCGCTTTCGCCGGGTCTCGATCTTCGAGCAGCCGACGATCGACGTCGGGGCGGTGGCCACCGAGGTCGAGGCGCCGCCGGCGTGGCTCGACCGGCTGCGCTCCGAGATCGAGACCGATGCGCCACACCTGGCCTACGTCGACGAGGCCGACGAGCCGACGTTGTTCGCGCTGCCCGGGGGGTGGACGCGGATCGGCCGCAGCGCGACCGCCGACCTTCGTCTCGACGATCCGACCGTCTCCCGCCGGCATGCCCTGGTGGTGAGGACCGACGCCGACGAGCTCCGGGCGCTCGACGACCGCAGCCTCAACGGCCTGTTCGTCAACGGCGAGCGGGTCGAATGGGCGCCGCTCGCCGACGGCGACGAGCTCGAGATCGGCCGCTACCGGCTCTACGTCGTCGAGGCCTGAGGACGCTAGGGCTCGTCGAGCCGGCGGAGCCGGCCGGCGAGCGCCGCCACGCCGCGACGCTGATCCTCGCCGCCGCCGAGCCCGCCGAGCGGGACCGACCCTCGCATCCGCCGACGAAGCCGTAGGCGGCGAAAGGTTTGCAGCCGCCTACTCGGTCGAGATGTTCGGGTCCGCCTGCACCCTCTCGGGCACGACCATCAGGAAGTGCTCGCCGGCGTCGGCCGCGAGGCCGAGGACGCGGTTGGCCTCCTCCTCCTGGCCGGTCGCCCGCAGCTCGGCGGCGTAGTGTCCGAGCAGGTCCTGGACGTCGAGGATGCCCTCGCCGTCGAGCTCGGCGAGCTCGACCTTCGCCCCCTCCCCCAGCCGCCGCTCGATCGCGGCGCGGTCGAGGTTCCATTCCGGGGTGACCCGGCAGTAGACCCGCCCGCCGGTCATCCCGGCGCAGGCCCAGGGACCGATGTCGCCGAGGACGACGGCCCGCCCCGAGGTCATGTATTCGAACGCGAAGCCCTTGGCGTTGGCCCGGTCGGCGAGGCAGCCGAGCGAGTCGTCGAGTGGGCGCTCGGGCTCGCCGCCGAGGACGATGTCAGCCCCGGAGAGGCGGATGCAGAACCGCGAGTCGGCCGAGCCCTGGACGAACAGCCGCCCGCGCTGGGCGCCGTAGGCGAACGACTTTCCGACCGACCCATTGACGCGCGTGCCGTCCCCCGCCTTTCCCTTCAGCACCGACACCGTGCCGCCGAGCATCGTCTTGCCGACGCCGTCCTGGGCGCCGCCCTCGACCCGGACCGCCACCCCCCAGGCGTTGAAGGCGCCGAACCCCTGGCCCGCGACCGAGCCCCCGTTGAAGCTGAGCTCGGCGAGGATGTCCTCCGGGTCCCCCTCGGCGGCGCCGTCGTAGATCCGCGCTCGCGAGATCTCACCCGCCAGCTCGGTCCCGAGCACCCGGTCGTGGGCGTCGGCGGGGCGCGGGTAGGCGCGCCGCACCGGTGCTCCGGCGAGCGCCTCGCCGGCGAGCTTCGCGAGCTCAGCCGAGGCCTCCTTGCGCTCCATCCGGATCGGGCGGGCGACGACCAGGCCCGCCTCGGCCCGGGCCTCGGCGAGCACCTCCTCGGCGGCGACCGGGGCCGGAAGGTCGGCCGGCGCCAGGTCCAGGTACTCCTCGAGGGGCGTGATCAGCTCGGCGAGGTCGATCCGCTCGTGGTGCGAGATCTGCTCGAGGACGTCGTAGCGGCCGACGAGGTCCTGGGCTCGGGCGTAGCCGAGCTCGCCGACCACCCGCTTCACCTCCTCGCCCATGGAGGCGAAAAATCGCGCGCAGCTCTCGGCGGCGGTCGCGATCTCCTGCGGGGTGAACTTCTTCAGCCCGTGCTCCTGGGCCTGCTCGACGGTCTCGATCTGGGTGGCGATCCCGACGTGGCAGGTGTCGAGCTGGCAGCCGCGGCAGATCGTGCAGCCGAGGGAGACCATCGCCAGGGTCCCGAAGGCGACCCGGTTGGCCCCCATGCAGAGCAGCTTCACGATGTCGTAGGCGTGGCGGTAGCCGCCGTCGGCCCAGATCTCGACCCGGTTGCGGATCCCGGCCTCCATCAGCGCCCGGTGGACCTGGCGGGTGCCGATGTCGGAGGGCAGCCCGACGTGGCGGAGCGCGTGCTGGCGGGCGGCGCCGGTGCCGCCCTCGAATCCGGACAGGGTGATGATGTCGGCCCCCGCCTTTGCGATCCCGAGCCCGATCGTGCCGACGTTGGGGACCACCGGCACCTTGACCGAGACGCGGAGGTCGGGGTTGACGGTCTTCAGCTCGTCGATCAGCTCGGCGAGGTCCTCGATCGAGTAGAGGTCGTGGTTGTTCGAGGGCGAGATCAGGTCGGTGCCCGGGGTCGCGTTACGCGCCGCGGCGACCTTCTCCGAGACCTTCTTACCGGGCAGGTGGCCGCCCTCGCCGGGCTTCGCCCCCTGGCCGATCTTGATCTCGGCGACGTAGGAGCTGTTCAGCATCTCGGCCGAGACCCCGAACCGGCCCGAGGCCACCTGCTGTCCCCGCCACTTGCGGTAGCGGCCGTACATGTCCTGGATCTCGCCGCCCTCGCCGTTGATGCAGAGGATGTTGATCTGCTTCGCGGCCTCGGCGTAGGCGCGGAACGCCGGCTCCGACTGCGAGCCGAAGCTCATCGACGAGATCACGATCGGGTAGGAGTGGTGGCCGACGCCGGGGTCGACCGAGTCGGGGTCGACCGGCTCGCGGTTGGAGCGCAGCCCCATGATGTGGCGCATCGAGATCGGGCTCTGGGCCTCGAGCTCGCGGACCTTCGCCGAGTACTCGTCGTAGCTCGCGGTGCCGTTCGCCGCGGCGATCGCCGCCTTGTAGACCTTGGGGTAGAAGCGGAAGGTCTTCGCCGGCTTCGCCCCCTCGGTGTCGCGGAGGTCGCCGAGCCGGGCGTCGGTGTCGGCGTCGAGGTCGGCGAAGCCGAAGCCGCCGCGCTCGGAGGCCGCGAAGGCCTCGGCCTGGAAGATCTCGGCCAGCTCCGGCTTCAGGCCGATCGACGAGAACTGCCGGGCGTAGCCGCGAACCTCGTGGATCCCGATCGTCGAGATCACCTTCTCGATCCCCTTGCGCAGCCCGGCGCAGATGTTCGAGATGTCGTGCCTGTACTCCTCGACGCAGATCACCTCGAGCATCACGTAGGGACAGACCCCGTCTGCGCCGAGCCCGAGCGCGAGGACGACATCGTGGACGTTGCGGATGGCCGCCGAGCGCAACACGATCGAGCAGCGTCGCCGCAGGTTCTCCTCGTCGACGCCGACCTTGAAGTTCTTCAGCGCCTGATCGACGGCGGAGGTCGCGAGGTGCGGGTCGAGGTAGCGGCGCGCGCCGTCGTAGACGGTGCGGTCGGTGAGGACGACGAGCTCGGCGCCCTGGCGCACGCGCTTCACCGCCTCCTGCTTGATCCGCTCGATCGCGCCGCGCGTGGTCTCCGACTCGAGCAGGGCGATGTCGATCCCCGCGGTGCGGCCCCGGAATTCCTCCCACAGGTCCTCGAGCAGGTAGGTCTTCTGCTCGCGCGCGATCCGGCGGTAGGTCGAGTCGCCGAGCGGCGCAAGGTCGTGGTGCCCGCCGAGGATCACGGGGAACGAGGTCTCGACCGTCGCGGTGTCGGTCGCCGGGTCGTGGATCGAGGGCCGGCGGCCGAAAACGGCGCGGGTCGAGAAGTGCTCGATCTCGCGCTCGCGGTCGATCGCCGGGTTGGTGACCACCGCCACCGTCTCCTTGAAGAAATCGGCCAGGTTCTGGCGCTCGGGCGCGAGCGCGGCGAGCGGCCCGTCGTAGCCGAGCGAGCCGATCGGCTCGGCGCCGTTCGACGCCATCTGCTGGCAGAGCTTGACGTCGTCGCGGTGCCAGCCGAAGCCGGCGAGGATGCGGTCCGAGACCTTGACCGGCTCCGAGGGGCCCGCCGAGGTGTAGCCGGGGATCTCGGCGCCCTCGAGCGGGCCACCAATCTCGAGCGCCCGGTCGTAGGCGGCCGGCGCGCCGGCGCCGGTGCGCTTGAGCCAGCGCCGCGCGACCTCGCGCTGCACCTCCCAGTGCTCCCAGAGCCGCGAGCGGTGGGCGTCGCGGTCGACCGTCACCATGAACTTCTCGCCGGGGCCGAGCGGCTTCGGCTCGGCGGCCATCTCCTCGCAGCCGACCACACCCGGCTCGGAGCTGAAGATGAAGTCGCTTCGCGTCTCGACCTTCCACAGCGGCCGCAGCCCGAGGGCGTCGGCCGAGAACAGGCACTCGTCGCCGTGGCGCGAGATGAGGGCCACCGGGCCCTGCGCGAACGGCCCCATCGCCTGGCGCAGGTACATGTAGAAGGGATGGAGCTCGGCCGGGAGGGTGCGGATCTCGTCGACGATCGGCGGCACGACCATCTCCATCGCCTCGGCGAGCGACAGGCCGCCGGCGCGGATCAGGGTGTCGACGACCCGGTTCAGGTCCTGGGAGTCGGAGTTGCCGGGATCGATCGGGACGCCGAGCATCCGCGCCTGCTGGCGGAGCTGCTCGATGGTGTTGATCTCGCCGTTGTGGCCGAGGACGGTGAACGGCTGGACCCGCCGGAACGAGGGCCAGGTGTTGGTCGAGTAGCGGTTGTGGCCAAAGCAGCCGACGGTCTCGAAGCGCTCGTCGCGGAGGTCGGGGTAGTACGCGCCGAGCACGCTCGGGGCACCCATCACCTTGTAGACGCATGTCTCGGACGAGAACGACGGAATGTGGACCTCGAGCTCGCGCTCGAGCTCGACCATGAGATCGAAGAGGACCCGCTCTGAGCGCTCGGGGTCGGCGACGAGCCCGCCGAGCTGCCAGAAGTGCGGCTCCTCCTCGCGGGCGGTGGGGCCGAGCGCCTGGGAGTCGATGGCCCCGACCCGATCGGCGAGGATCCGGAAGCCGCCGCGGCCGAGCAGCTCGCGGGCGTCGTGACGGATCCGGTCGAGGTCGGCCGAGCGTTCGACGAAGACGTGGGCCACGGCGAATGCGCGATCGAGCGCCAGCGCCGGGTTGTGGCCGCCGGCGCGCACCTCCTCCGCCCACAGCTTGCGCGGGATGTCGACGAGGACGCCGCAGCCGTCGCCCTCGCCGTCGACGTTGCCCGCGCGGTGGAGCATCTTCTGGAGGTTCGCGAGCGCGAGGTCGACCGGCTCGCGGCTCGGCGTCGCGTCCCTGCGCACCGAGGCGTAGATGGCGCAGGCGTCGTGATCCTCGACGCTCGACGGCGGCGCCAGCGGGCGCCAGGGAAGCTCGGGCGAGTAGAAGCCGGGCCGCGGTGGCGGCGCGGAACGCGCGACGCGGGACGAGTGGCAGGGCATTTTCACCTCCCGGGTTCCGCGCCTTCTTCGAGCGGGCGCGCGACGGGCATCTGCGGGAGCGCGGAAGTATAGGGCGAGCCGAGGCGGCCACCCTGCCCCGGCGCCCGCATATAGTCCGCGCGATGTCGGCCACGATTGCGGTCCTCTCGCAGAAGGGCGGCACCGGGAAGACGACGATGGTGCGCTCGCTCGCCGACGTCTTCGAGCGGCTCGGCCTCGACGTGCTGGCGATCGACGCCGATCCGCAGGGCAACCTGTCCGACTACTTCGACGCCGACCCCGACGCCGACCCGACCCTGACCGACGTCCTCCAGGGCCAGGTCCGGGCCACGGACGCGATCCACGGCGCGCTGATCCCGGCCAACCTGCGGCTCGCCGAGGCAGAGCTGATGCTGGCCGGCAAGATCGGGCGCGAGGTGACGCTGCGGAATGCCCTTCGCGACCTCAAGCGCTCGAAGGACCTGATCTTCATCGACTGTCCCCCGACCCTGGGGCTGCTGACCGTGAACGCCCTCGTCGCGGCCACCCACGCGATCCTCTCCACCGAGGCGCAATATTTCTCGCTCCAGGGCATGGAGCAGGCGATGGAGGTCGTCGACCTCGCGCGCGACAGCCTCAACCCCGAGCTCGAGCTACTCGGCGTCTGCCTCAACATCGCCAACATGCGGACCCGGCACGCACGGCAGACTCTCGACGCGCTCCAGCAGCGGTTCGGGCCGAAGCTGTTCCGGTCGGTGATCCGCCAGTCGATCGTCTACGCCGAGTCGGCCGAGCGGGCGGTGCCGATCCTCGCCTACCGCCCGGCCCGGGGATCCGACTACCTGTCGCTGGCCGGCGAGATCCTCCGCCGCCTCGGGATGCAGGATCTGCTCGCGCCGCTCGACGACCTGAGCGCCGAGCTCGTCCCCGCCGGGGCCGCGTCATGAGCGATCGCGACTCGCCGCCGGAGCTCGAGGCGACGATCGCCAGCTACAACGAGGCCTGGAACGCCCACGATCTCGACGCGATCGTCGCCATGCACGCGCCCGACATGGTGTTCGCGAACCACACTGCCGGCGAGAGCGCCGAGGGCGGGGCGGTCCGCGAGCACATCGCGAGGATCTTCGAGACTTGGCCCGACATCCGCTTCGAGGGCCGGCGGACCTACGTCCGCGACGGGCTCGTGGTCCAGGAGTGGACGGCGACCGCGACCCACGCCAATCGGATGACCCGCGGCGATCTGATCGCCGAGCCGACCGGGCGGACGATCACCTGGGACGGGCTCGACGTGATCCCGTTCGAGGATGGTTTGGTGAAGCGCAAAGACGTCTACTCCGACTCGGTGTCGATCCTCCGCCAGCTCGGCCTGCTCGACTGATGCCGGATCCCGAGACCTTCGCGATCGGCGGCGATCTCGAGGTCAGGCGGCTCGGCTTCGGCGCGATGCGGCTCACCGGCACCGGCATCTGGGGACCGCCTGACGACCCCGACGAGGCGCGGGCGGTCCTGCGGCGAGCGGTCGAGCTCGGGGTCGATTTCATCGACACCGCCGACTCCTACGGGCCCGACGTCAGCGAGGAGCTGATCGCCGAGGCCCTGCACCCCTACCCCGACGGCCTCGTGATCGCGACCAAGGGCGGGCTGCGGCGGACCGGCCCCGGCCAGTGGCCGCGCGACGCGCGGCCGGAGCGCCTGCGGGAGTGCTGCGAGGGGAGCCTTCGCCGGCTCCGGCTGGAGCGGATCGACCTCTACCAGCTCCACTCTCCCGACCCGGACGTGCCGCTCGAGGACTCGCTGGGGGCGCTCCGCGAGCTCCAGGAGGCGGGCAAGGTCCGCCACATCGGCATCTCGAACGTCTCGGCCGCCGAGCTCGCGCGGGCGCGGAGGGTCGTCGACGTGGTCACGGTCCAGAACCGCTACAACCTCGCCGCCCGCGCCTCCGCGGACGTCCTCGAGGCGTGCGAGCGCGACGGCCTCGGATTCATCCCCTGGGACCCGCTCGCGACCGGAGACCTCGCCCGACCCGGCTCGGACCTCGACGGGATCGCCGCCACCCACGACGCCACACCGGCGCAGGTCGCGCTCGCCTGGCTCCTGGCGCGTTCCCCGCTGATGCTGCCAATTCCCGGCACTTCGTCGGTCGATCACCTCGAGGAGAACCTCGACGCGGCCCGGGTCGTGTTGAGCGACGACGAGGTCCGCCGGCTCGAGGACGCGGTCCCGGGCTAGAGCTCCACGACGTCGGCGCCGAGCGGCGTGAACGGGACGCGGCGGACCTCGGCCCAGCCCGCGCAGCGCTCCGCGAGCGCGTCGATCACCTTCCCAGTGTCCTGCCAGAAGCACCACACGAGTACCGCCGGGCCCGCGCCGGAGATCGTCGCCCCGAGGGCGCCGAGCTCGGAGGCCACCTCGACGAGCGCGAACGAACGGGGGTAGAGGGCCGCCCTCGCAGGCTGGTGGAGGCGGTCGGCGAGCCCGCGCTCGATCAGCCCCAGGTCGGAGCGCTCGATCCCGAGCACGAGCTGCGACGCCGCGGCGACGTTGGCGACCGCGTCCTCGAGGGCGACCTCGGCGGCGAGCGCCTCGCGGGCCGCGGTCGTTGCAACCTCCTCAGACGAGACAACGAGCACGCCCTCGACCCCCTGCGGCGGCTCGAGCCGCGCCGGCCGCGGCGGAACGCCGTCCGCCGCCGGCCGCGGGCAGACGACGAACCCGCCCCAGAGCGCCGCTGCGACGTTGTCGGGGTGGCCCTCGAGCGCGGCCGCCCGCGCGTAGACGTCGTCGCGGCCGAGGCCGAGCTCGAACATGTGGTCGGCGACGAGCAGCCCGGCGACGATCGCCGCGGCGCTCGATCCAAGGCCGCGGGCGAGCGGGATCTCGCCACGGATCGCGAACCGCAGGGCGTCGGCGGGGTGGAGGGTCTCGAACGCCCGGACGCAGAGGTTCGAGCGGTCACCGGGAACGCGGGCGCCGCCGGCATCGACCGAGAAGCTCCCCTCCTCGCTGACCTCGACCTCGAGGTGGAGGCTGAGCGCGGCGGCGAAGACGTCGAAGCCCGGGCCGAGGTTGGCGGAAGAAGCGGGTACCCGGACGAGGCGGCGGCGGGAGGTCATCCGGCAGGTGGCACGTGGCAGGTGGCAGGTGGATTCCACATGCCACATGCCACATGCCGCATGCCGCTCATTTCCACTTGATCGAGCAGCCGACCGGCTCCGTCGCAGCCGGCCGCGGCTCCTCGCCGGCGAGCAGCGCGTCGAGCGCGGCGCGCAGCCACGAGGCATCCTGGGAGGGGTCCATGTGGTCCGCGTCGGGAGCCCCCTCGTAGCGGATCCGCAGGTCGCCGTCGAGGACGTAGAGATGCGGCGTCACCTGCGCGGCCCAGTTCCGCGCCGCGCTCTGGCTGGAGTCGTGGAGGTAGGGGAACGGCCAATCCTCGGCCTCGACCCGGGCGCGCATCGCCTCCAGCGAGTCGTCTGGATAGCGATCGGCGTCGTTCGAGTTGACGGCCAGGAAGCGGACCCCGCGCCGCTCGTAGTCGCGCGCGACGTCGACGAGGCGGTCGTGCCAGCCGAGCGCGTAGGGGCAGTGGTTGCAGGTCCAGAAGACGACCGTCGCCGGTGCCTCGCCGCCCGCGGGCAGCCGGTGGGCCTCGCCGCGAGTGTCCGGGAGCTCCAGCGGCGGAGCCTGCTCGCCGACCATCGTCGCCGACGCCCGCGCCACCGCTAGCGCCCTCCGCCGATCGCCCGCGCGAGCGCCTCGCGAATCTCGCCGCGGTCGGGGATCGGCGAGATCCGCCCGTCGCGGAGCCGGTAGACGCGGCAGGTCAGCCCGACCGGCTCGCCGCGCGGTGGCTGGATGTCGGCGCCGTCGACGCGGATCGTCGGCGAGCCGACGAACTCCTCGCGCTCGGCCGCCTCGTCGGTGCCGACCTCGCGCACCTCGAGGCTCGCCAAGTCGAGCCCCGCGCGCGCCATCTCCTCGTGGAGCATCGTCAATGTCTCATCGGTAGACGGACAGCCCTCCCACCAGAGCAGCTCGATTCGCGGCTGTCCCGGCTCGGTCATGGGTCCCTCAGGTTCCCTGGTCCCAGGAGGCCAGGTACTGCTCCTGCTTCTCCGTCAGCGAGTCGATCTCGATTCCCTTCGAGGCCAGCTTCAGGCGGGCGATCTCGCGGTCGATCTCGGTCGGCACCGGGTAGACCTTCCGCTCCAGCGAGGCCGCCTCGCGGACCATGTGCTCCGCCGCCAGCGCCTGGTTGGCGAAGCTCATGTCCATCACGTCCGCGGGATGGCCCTCGGCGGCGGCGAGGTTCACGAGCCGGCCGTCGGCGAGCAGGAAGATCTCGCGCCCGTCGCTCGTTCGATGCCCCTCGACGAACGGCCGCGCCTCGAAGGTCTCGACCGTGATCGCGTCGAGGTCGTCCTTGTTGATCTCGACGTCGAAGTGGCCGGAATTGGCGATGATCGCCCCCGACTTCATCACCTCGAACATCCGCCGGTCGATCGCGTCGCGGTCGCCCGTCACCGAGATGAAGACGTCGCCGACCTTGGCCGCCTCCGTGGCCGGCATCACGTCGAAGCCGTCCATCACCGCCTCGAGCGCGCGCAGCGGGTCGACCTCGCAGACGATCACGTGGGCCCCGTGGCCCTTGGCGCGCATCGCAACCCCCTTGCCGCACCAGCCGTAGCCGATCACGACCATCCGCGAGCCGGCGATCAGCACGTTGGTGGCGCGGATGACGCCGTCGAGCGTCGATTGCCCGGTCCCGTAGCGGTTGTCGAAGAAGTGCTTGGTGAACGCGTCGTTGACGGCGATGATCGGATAGCCGAGCTTGCCCTCGCGTTCGAGCGCCTTGAGCCGGATGACGCCGGTGGTGGTCTCCTCGGTGCCGCCGAGGACGCCGTCGAGGAGGTCGGTGCGCTCGCCGTGGAGGACGCCGACGACGTCGGCGCCGTCGTCCATCGTGATCTGGGGCCGGCGCTCGACCGCGGCCGCGATGTGGCGGTAGTAGGTGTCGTTGTCCTCGCCGTTGATCGCGAAGACCTGGGCGCCGTAGCGGTCGACCAGGGCCGCCGCGGTCTCATCCTGGGTGGAGAGCGGGTTCGAGGCACAAAGCGCGACGTCGGCGCCGCCGGCGAGCAGGGTGCGTACCAGGTTCGCGGTCTCGGTCGTGACGTGCAGGCAGCAGGCCATTCTGATCCCATCGAGCGGGCGCCCGCGCTCGAACCGCTCGCGGATCTGGCGCAGCACCGGCATCCGCCGCTCGGCCCAGTCGATCCGCTTCTGGCCCGCGTCGGCGAGGCCGATGTCAGCGATGTCGTAGCTCTGCTCGGTGGTTGCCAAAACGTCCTTTCGTCGGGAGCGAGAAAGCGTACAAGCGGGAGGGGGCGCCGCAAGCGGCGCCCCCTCCACAGGTTGCTGGACTGGCCCGCCGCGCCCGAGATCGCCGGGGGGACCAGGTCCGGCGGCGCGGTGGGGGTGTCCCGGGTTGGATTCGCTAGACGCGTCCAGCCACCTACCTAGCGGCCGGTCACCTCCAGGGTCCCGCAAGAACTGTCACTCAATTTCGGACCACCTCCTTTCCCTGGTGTGGCTATATAAGCAAATCGCCCGGCCGACCCGCACGGATACGGTGGCGGCATGGACGACCCGATCAGGATCGGCCGCGGGGTCGAGATCCCGCTCGCCGAGATCGAGCTGCGGACGAGCCGCTCCTCTGGCCCCGGCGGGCAGCACGCCAACGTCACCGCCTCGCGGGTGGAGGCGGTATTCGATGTCGCGGCCTCGCGCACCCTCGACGAGGGCGCGAGGCGGCTGATCGCGCGCCGGCACGGCCCCCGCGTCAGCGCCGTCGCCCAGGACTCCCGCTCGCAGTCCCGCAACCGCGAGCTCGCCCTCGAGCGGCTGGCGACGAAGCTCGAGGCGGCGCTCCGACGGCCACGGCCCCGGCGTTCGACTCGGCCGACCGCCGCTTCCCGCGAGCGAAGGCTGGCGGCGAAGCGACGCCGCGCGGAGCGAAAGCGGGCGCGCCGCCCGCCGTCGCCGGAGGACTAGGTGACTGATTCTGCGAGCTCAGGTGCGTGCGCCGAGCTCGGCCTTGAGGCGCTCGAGGACGTCGACGCGCGCGGGATCGATGCCGCGCGCCGCGGCCACGTGGAGCGAGACGAGGTCGCCGAGGAGGACCGCCCAGAGGAGGCGCTCGGTCCGCGTCTCGCCCTCGGTCTCGACCGTGATCGGCGCCGGCGCCCTGGTCCCGATCAGCTCCGCGGTCACCTCGAAGCGCTGGCGCACGCGCGGGTGCTGGTCGCGGTCGGTGAGGAAGACGGCGGCGAGACGCCGGTCGGCGGCGCCGTCCCAGCCGACGATCTCGTTGTGGTCGGCCTCCGGGAGCTCGGCCCAGAATGCCGGGAGCTTCGCGTTCTCGTTGAGCTGGCACTTCCAGCGGTAGGCGACGGGCGCGGTCAGGTCCGCGCCGTAGACGACCGGGATCGCTCCCTCGAGCGCCGCGGCGAGCTCGCCGGCGCGGTCGACGACGGCCTCGCGAGCGGCCTCGAGGCGGGCGGCGGCACCGTCGATCTCGGTCCTGATCGGGTCGGCGGCGCCGGCCAGCGCCGCGACCTCGGCGGCGACGGCGAACGTGTAGCCGACCGCCGCGCGCGGCTGGAGGC
>JBKPNB010000272.1:0-2819 GCA_046732395.1 Actinomycetota bacterium
TCTCCCGCGCGCGCGAGCCCGCGCCCGAGCCCTCGCCGGCCGGCGAGCACGCGTAGCGGCGCGGTCAGGCGCCCGGCGGGCCGCGGCGGATCCGGTCGCGGACGTCGTCGACCGTGCCGCGGAACCACCCGAGCTTCTCGACCCACCAGGTGAGCCCGTGCTCGACGAACCGCTCGACGACCGCGGCGTCGGCCTGCCGGTCGCGCCCGCCGGTCTGGCCCTCGAGCACCACGTCGAACGGCTCGTCGCCCTCGCGGCGCTCGAGCGTGTAGCGGACCGCGTCGCGGAAGCGCTCCGGCGTCGGCATCTCGGCGTGCCCGACGCCCTCGAAGGTGGGGAAGACCCCGTCCCAGCGCGCCGCCCGGCGGAACGGCCGGCGGGCCGGCCAGCGGCCCGCGATCCAGATCGGGATCCGCGGGCGTTGCAGGGGCCGCGGCACGAACTCGGCCTCGCGGACGCGGTAATGCGCGCCCTCGAACCGGTACGGGGCGCCGCTCCAGAGCCCCTTGATGATCTCGAGCCCCTCGTCGAGGCGATCGGCGCGGACGCGGCGGTCGGTCTCCTCGGCGAACGCCTCGAACTCCGCGCGGTCGGCCGACCCGAGCCCGGCGCCGAGCGCGAACCGCCCGCCGCAGAGGTGGTCCATGCTCGCCGCCTCGCGGGCCACCTTCCACGGCCGCCGGCGCGCCAGCACGACGACCATGATCCCCAGCCGCAGGCGCTCGGTGCGCGCCGCGATCGCGGCCATCGCGACCCACGGATCGGCGACCGGGGTCGCCAGCGGTTCGGAGTCGGGGGCGGCGAGGTGGTCCCAGAGGAAGAGACCGTCCCAGCCCGCCCCCTCCGCCTCCTCCGCGAGCTCGACCAGGAGCCGCGGGTCCGCGTACTCCTTGATGTCGGGCAGGCCGACCGCGTACCGGGTCACGTCGCGACGACAGGCTACGCGGACGACCGAGAGGCCGGCTCGAACCGCGATTCCCCGGCGGTCGGTTGTCTACTGTTCCGCGCGGAGGAGGAGATGATCTACACAGCCCCCGAGCCCGACCTCGAGGTGGCGGCGGTGGACGTCACCTCGTTCGTCCTCGAGCATGCCGAGCGACGGTCCGCGAAGCCGGCGCTGATCGACGGCCCGTCGGGGCGCGAGCTGTCCTACGGCGCCCTCGCCGACTCGGTCCGCCGCCTCGCGTCGGGACTCGGTGCGCGCGGCTTCGGAAAGGGCGACGTGCTCGGCGTGTACTTGCCGAACCTCCCCGAGTACGCGATCGTCTTCCACGGCGCTGCGGTGGCCGGCGGGATGTGCACCACGGTCAACCCGCTCTACACCGCGGGCGAGCTCGCGCACCAGCTCTCCGACTGCGGCGCCCGCTTCCTCGTCACCGCGCCGCCCTGCCTCGATGTGACGCGCGAGGCCGCGACGGCTGCCGGCGTCGAGGAGGTCTTCGTCGTCGGCGAGGCCGAGGGGGCGCCGCCGCTCGCCGACCTCCTCGCCGAGCCGGCGGAGACGCCGGCCATCGACCCGGGGGACGACCTCGCCGTCCTCCCCTACTCGAGCGGGACGACCGGCCTCCCGAAGGGGGTGATGCTCACCCACCGCAACCTCGTCGCCAACCTCGCGCAGGTCCAGGCCGGGTTCCCGATCGACGAGGGCGACGTCCTGATCGCCTGCCTGCCCTTCTTCCACATCTATGGGATGACGGTGATCATGAACCAGGGACTGCGGCAGGGGGCGACGCTCGTCACCATGCCGCGCTTCGACTTCGAGCAGTTCCTCGACCTGATCGAGCGCCACCGCGTCACCCGGGCCTACGTCGTCCCCCCCATCGCGCTGGCCCTCGCCAAACATCCGGCGGTCTCCAGCCGCGACCTCTCGAGCATCGAGATCATCATGTGCGGGGCCGCGCCGCTCGGGGAGGACCTGATGGCGCACGTGTCCGAGCGGATCGGCTGCCCGGTGATCCAGGGCTACGGCCTGACCGAGACGAGCCCGGTGACCCACGTGATCCGCCCCGACGGCGAGCGCCGGCCGGGGACGGTCGGTCCGCCGCTGCCGGGAACCGAGTGCCGGCTCGTCGATCCCGAGACCGGCGCCGACGTCGGCGCCGGGGAGCGCGGCGAGCTCTGGATCCGCGGCCCGCAGGTGATGCGCGGCTACCTCAACAACCCCGATGCCACCGCGGCGACGATCGACGCCGACGGCTGGCTCCACACCGGCGACATCGCGGCCGTCGATCGCGACGGGTTCTTCCGGATCGTGGACCGCCTCAAGGAGCTGATCAAGTACAAGGGCTTCCAGGTCGCTCCGGCGGAGCTCGAGGCGCTGATGATCACCCACCCCGAGGTCGGCGACGTGGCCGTGATCGGAGTCCCCGACGAGCAGTGTGGGGAGCTGCCAAAGGCCTACGTGGTCGCGGCCGGCGACGATGTCGACGCCGATGGGCTGATCGCCTGGGTCGGCGAGCGCGTCGCGCCGCAGAAGCGGGTGCGGCTGGTCGAGGTCACCGACGCGATCCCGAAGTCGCCGTCGGGGAAGATCCTCCGCCGCCAGCTCGTCGAGCGCGAGCGCGCGACGGCCCGCGCCGAGCGGTAGAGCTCCGCCAGCCGCTCGGCGATGATGTCGCGATGGCCGCGATCGGGATCGACCTTCTCGAGATCGCGCGGCTCGAGCGCGCGCTCGCCCGCCGCCCGCGGCTCGCCGACCGGCTCTTCACCGAGGGCGAGCGCCGCTACGCCGCAGCCCGGGCCCGGCCGGCGCGCCACCTCGCGGCCCGATTCTGCGCCAAGGAGGCGGTCGCGAAGGCGCTCGAGCTCCGGGCCTGGGC
>JBKPNB010000273.1:0-3011 GCA_046732395.1 Actinomycetota bacterium
GGCGGCGGCCGCGCTCGCCGCGGCGGTCGCGGGCGCCGCGGTCGGCGCCGGCTCCTCCGATGGCGACGGTCCGGCGCCGAAGCACCCCGCCCTGCCCGACCTCTCGAACGCCCGGCTCGCCGGCGAGCGGATCGTGACCGGCTTCAACGGCACCCACCCGCCGGCCCCGGTGCGACGGATGATCGGCGCCGGCCGGATCGCGGGGGTGATCCTGTTCGCGGACAACTTCGACTCCGTCGCCGGCGCCCGCGCGCTGGCCCGCAAGCTCCAGTCGATCAAGCGCCCGCACGGGCTTCGCTCGCCGCTGTTGGTGATGGTCGACCAGGAGGGCGGCGAGGTGAAGCGGCTTCCCGGGCCGCCCGCGGGCTCGGCGGCGGCGATGGGAGCCCGCGGCCCGCAGTACTGCCGCCACCAGGGGGCGAGGACCGGCCACCTCCTGCGCGGCGCCGGGATCAACGTCGACCTCGCCCCGGTCCTCGACGTCGCCCGCCCCGGCAGCGCGATCGGCGCCGAGCACCGCGCGTTCGGCCACACGGCGAGGGCGGTTTCGAGCCGGGCGAACGCGTTCGCCGCCGGGCTCGCCGGGAGCGGGGTGGCGGCCACCGCCAAGCACTTCCCCGGGCTCGGCGCGGCGCCCGAGAACACCGACGTCGCCGTCCAGCGGATCGACATCCCGACCGCGAAGCTGCGAAGAATCGACGAGCGGCCCTACCGGCCCCTCGTCGCGGCGCGCGGGCCGATGGTGATGGTGAGCACGGCGATCTACCCCCGGCTCAGCGGGCTGCCGGCCGCGCTCTCGCACGCGATCGCGACAGGCGAGCTCCGCGATCGCCTCCGCTTCCACGGCGTCTCGATCAGCGACAGCCTCGAGGCGACGTCGGCGCGCGCGGTCGGCGGACCGGCCCGCCTCGCCCGGCTCGGTGCCTCGGCCGGCACCGACCTCCTGCTCTACACCTCCCCGCACGACGCGCTCGCGGCGACGACGGAGCTGACCCGCGACCTGCGCTCCGGCCGGCTCGGCCATGCGGCCTTCCGCGCCTCCGCCGGCCGGGTGCTCGCGCTCCGCTCCTCGCTCCCGGGCTAGTGTCCCGAGACACTAAGTGAGGCAACGGTCCTCAAGCTCGTCGCGCTGATCGTCCCGCTCAGCCTCGACACGCTCGCGGTCTGCGCTGCGCTCGGGGTCGCGGGCCTGACGCCCGCCCAGCGCCGGCGGATCTCGGTCCTGTTTCCGCTGCTCGAGGGCATCGCGCCGCTCGTTGGGCTCGGCCTCGGCGCCGCGCTCGGGACCGCGATCGGCGCCGCCAGCGACTACGTGGCGGTCGCGGTGCTGGTGGTGCTCGGGCTGGCGATGAGCCTCGAGGGCGGGAACGAGGCCGAACGCGCGAGCCGGATCGTCGCCGCGCGCGGCACGGCGATCGTCGCCCTCGCGCTCACCAGCAGCCTCGACGAGCTTGCGATCGGATTCACGATCGGCCTCCTCGGGCTGCCGCTGGTCCCGGTGCTGGCGCTGATCGTCGTCCAGTCGATCGCGGTCACCCAGCTCGGCATGCGGCTCGGGGCACGGCTCGCGCCCCGCCTCCGCGCCGCCGGCGAGCGCCTCGCCGGGGCCGCGCTGCTCGCGATCGCCGCCGCGCTGCTGATCGAGAAGCTGGCCGCCGGCTAGCGCGGGGCCCACACGCCGAGGTTCCGGCCGGCGCCCCCCGTCCTGCGAGGATGCGCCCGATGGGCGGTGCCTCCTCGCTGGAGCGGGTGCGTCGCGTGCTGGATCGGGAGCTCTTCCCGTACGCCCCGGCCCCGCCGCCGATAACCGTACGACGGGCGCTGATCTGCGGGGGGCTCGCGCTCCTCTGCATCGTCGTCCAGCTCGTGCGCATGTGGTCGAGCGTGCCGCTCAACTCGATGTGGGCCGAGGACGCCGGCACCTGGATCGCGGATGCGCTGACGCGCGGGTTCTTCGACGCACTGACGACGACCTGGAACGGCTACCTGCAGACCAGCTCCCGGCTCGTCGCCGAGCCGGTGGCGCTGCTGCCGATCGACTGGTTCGCGCCGGTGATGGCGATCTGCGGCGCGGCGATCGTCACCGGCTCCGCGTTCGTGGTCTGGCGGGCGAGCGCAGGCCACATCGAATCGCCGCGGCTGCGGGCCGCGCTCGCCGCGATGGTCGTGCTCCTCCCGGTCGTCGGCTACGAGGCCCTCGACAACGTCACGAACTCGATCTGGTTCCTGCTGTTCGCGAGCTTCTGGATCCTTCTCTGGCGCCCGACCACGTTCGCGCGGGCCGCCGCTGCGGCCGCCTTCCTCTTCCTCACCGCCGTCACCAACGCCGCCGTCGTCGTCTTCGCCCCCCTCGCGGCCCTGCGGTTGCTCGCGATCCGCGACCGTCGCGACACGATCATCGTCGCCGCGTTCGCCGTCGGGGTCGTCATTCAGCTCGCCTACTCGGTCGGGGCGCCCGCGCAGGGCGAGGGGGGAACGCACCTGAATCCGGCGATCGGGGCGCTCCTCGCCCCGCACTGGGACTGGAGCCTGGTACCGGCCTACGCACAACGGGTGATCGGCGGCGCGGTCGCCGGCCAGCGGATCGACGGCTTCCTCTGGTCGAACCTCGGCACCGGATGGGAGGTGGCGCTCGGCTTGGCGCTCCTTGCCTTCGTCGGGTTCTCCGCCCTCGGCCGGCCGTGGACCCGCGTCGTCGTGCCGTTGACGGTCGCCGCATCGCTGGGCCTGTTCCTCATCCTCGGCTACCGGCGCCCCTTGTTCGGCTCGCAGTTCCTCTGGCCCCACGGCACCTCGAATACGAGCGTGGCCCACTACGTGGTCACCCCCACCCTTCTCCTGCTGAGCGCGTTCTTCGTCCAGCTCGACGGCCGCCCGCGGCGGTTCTCGCCGACCGCCTGGAATCGATTGCGGCTGGTGGCGGTGCTGGTCGTGTTCGTCGTCGCGCTGTTCTCGTTCGAGGTCGGCGAGAAGAGCGTGCGCGGTTCGCCGACGTGGACGCAGGCGGTCGA
>JBKPNB010000274.1:0-3034 GCA_046732395.1 Actinomycetota bacterium
GCGCCGCGCCGGCGAGCGCCCCGCCCGTCTCGGGCGCGGGCTCGGCGAGAAAGACGCGGCCCGACTCGAACAGGGCAACGCGCTCGGCATCGCGGGCGACGTTGTGGCGCGCGGCGTCGAGCAGGCCGCCGAGGAGGGTCGTCCGCAGCGCCGAGTGCTCGACCGAGATCGGGTTGTGGGTGCGGATCGCGCGGCGTCGTTCGTCGTCCGCCGCGAGCCCGAGCCGATCGGGCAGCTCGGGAGCGACGAACCGCCAGGTCATCACCTCGTCGAGCCCGAGGTCGCGGAGCACGTCCTCACCGCGACGGCGAAGCCCCTGCTCGCGGGTCAATCCGCCGATCCGCTCGCCGCGGGCGGGCAGGGTGCGGGGGATCCGATCGAGGCCGTGGAGCCGGCCGACCTCCTCGATCACGTCCGCCTCGCGGGTGACGTCGTAGTAGCGGTCGACCGGCACTCCGACGCGGAGATCGCCCTCGCCGTCGGGCTCGACCTCGAACTCGAGCGCCTCGAGATGGGCCCGGGCCTCGCCGTGGTCGATGTGCGTCCCGAGCAGCGCATCGAGCCGCGCGCCGCGGAGCGCAATCGAGTGCGGCGCCGGCGCCTCGGCGGCGACGTCGATCGTCCCCGGCACCAGCTCGGCGCCGAGCTCGACCAGGAGCTTCGACGCCACGCGCTGGCCGCGGATCGCCAGTTCCGGGTGGAGCTGCTTCTCGAACCTCGTCGAGGCGTCGGTCCGGAGCCCGAGGAGCGAGGAGGTGCGGAGGATGTTGACGCCGTTCCAGTTGGCAACCTCGAGCAGGACGCGGGCGGTGGCGTCCGAGACCTCGGAGCGCTCCCCGCCCATGATCCCCGCCACCCCCGACGGGCCGTCGCGGTCGCAGACCAGCACGGTCTCCTGGTCGAAGACGCGCTCGACGCCGTCGAGGGTCCTCATCCGCTCGCCGGGGTGGGCGGTGCGGATGATGAGCTCGCCGCCCGGGACCCGGTCGAGGTCGAACGCGTGCAGCGGCTGGGCCCCGACCAGCATCACGTAGTTGGTGACGTCGACGACGTTCGAGATCGGGCGCTGCCCCGCCGCGGCGAGCCGCGCCTTCAGCCACAGCGGCGAGGGCCCGATCCGGATCCCGGTGAAGACCCGGGCGGTGAACCGCGGGCAGAGGTCGGGGACCTCGACCGCGACCGAGGCGTAGTCGGAGGCCTGGCCGGCGCCCGCGGCCTCCGCGGCGCCCTCCCAGGGCGGGGTCGCAAGCGGCGCCCCGGTGATCGCATGGACCTCGCGGGCCACCCCGTAGACGCCGAGGCAGTCGGGCCGGTTCGGGTTGAGCTCGAGCTCCAAGACCTGGTCCGGGATCGGGACGACCTCGGCGAGTGGCGTTCCGGGCGCGATCCGATCCGCCTCCAGGACGAGGATGCCATCCGCGTCGGGGCCGAGCTCCAGTTCCGCCTCCGACAGGATCATCCCGTTCGACTCCACCCCCCGGAGCCTCGCCTTGCCCAGCTCGCGGCCACCGGGGAGGACGGCCCCCGGCAGCGCGACCGGCACCGTCTGGCCGGCGGCCACGTTCGCGGCGCCGCAGACGATCGTCCGCTCGCCGTCGCCGGCATCGACCGTGCAGACCCGTAGGCGGTCGGCGTTCGGGTGCGCCTCGGAGGCGAGGACGCGGCCGACGACGAAGCCCTCCGGGGACGGCGCGCCGAACTCCGAGACCCGCTCGACCTCGATGGCCCGCGTCGAGAGCAGCTCGGCGACCGCCTCGGCCGGCAGCCCCGGATCGCAGTACTCACGCAGCCAGGAGAACGGAACCTTCACGAGAACTGCTCCAGGAACCGCACATCGTTCTCGAAGAACAGCCGCAGGTCGGGGATCGCGTGCTTGAGCATCGCCACCCGCTCGATCCCCAGCCCGAACGCGAAACCCTGCGTCTCGGCCGGGTCGTAACCGCCGTCGGCGACGAACCCGAACACGTTCGGGTCGACCATCCCCGCACCGAGGATCTCGATCCACCCCGTCCCCTTGCAGATCGGGTCGCGCTCGCCGTCCGGGAGCGTGCCGGTCCCGCCGCAGGCGAAGCACGAGACGTCGACCTGGACGCTCGGCTCGGTGAACGGGAAGAAGTCCGGCTTCAGCCGGGTCCTGCGCTCGGGCCCGAACAGCGCCCGGGCGAACGCCTCGAGGGTCCCGGCGAGGTCGGCGAGCGAGATCCCCTCGGCGACCGCCAGCCCCTCGACCTGGTGGAACATCGGCAGGTGGGTGGCGTCGATCGTGTCCCGCCGGTAGACGGTGCCGGGGACGATGATGAAGATCGGCGGCTCGCCATCCTCCATTGCCCGCACCTGCATCGGCGAGGTGTGGGTCCGCCACAGCACGTCCTTCGGGCCCGGCGGCAGGCCGTGCTCGTTGACCACCCCGGCCGGGAGGCTGGCGGGGTCGACGTAGAAGCTGTCCTGGGTGAGGCGGGCCGGGTGCCCGGGGGGATGGTTGAGGGCGGTGAAGTTGTAGTAGTCGTGCTCGACCTCGGGCCCCTCGACGACGCTGTAGCCGAGGCCGACGAACGCGTCCTCGATCTCGCGCCGGGTCCGGTTGATCACGTGGAGGTGGCCGGTGGCGACCGGCGGCAGACCGGGCAGGGTCACGTCGATCGCGTCGGCCGCGAGCCTGGCCTCGAGCTCCGACCCCTCGAGCTCCTCGCGGCGCTCCTCGAGCGCCGCCTCGAGCTCGGCCCGCGCCCGGTTCGCCGCCGCGCCGACGGCCCCGCGCTCGGATGCCGGCAGCTCGCCGACCCCGCGCAGCACCGCGGTGAGCTCGGACTTACGTCCGAGGTGGCGCACCCGGACCTCCTCGAGCGCCGCCGTGTCCGGGGCGGCGGCGATCGCCGCCGCCGCCTTTTCGCGGATCGACGCGATCGTCTGCTCTGCCTCAGGCATGGCCGGCCATCCTACGTGTGAGCTCGTAAAGCGCCACCGTCACCGCCATCGCCACGTTGAGCGAGTCGGGGCCACCGTCGCGGATCGGGATCCGAGCGCGGGCGTCGGC
>JBKPNB010000275.1:0-3734 GCA_046732395.1 Actinomycetota bacterium
GACCCGGGCCGCTCGCGCTCGAGCACCCGAACCCGGGCGCCGAGCCGCGCCGCCCGCCAGGCGCAGGCGAGTCCGATCGCCCCGCCGCCGACCACGATCGCGTCGAGGGCGCCCGCCTGCGGCCGCGGACGCAGCGGCACGATGTCGGCGTCGGCCTCGCCGTGCTCGGTTCGGTTCGTTTCGGCCACGGTCCTCCTTTCGAGGGGGGCCTCCCGGCCACCATCCCTGCGCCGGCATTACCCGGATCAGGTTCAGACGGTCGGCGGCCGCGTTGCCGCCCTCTCAGCCCATCTCGAGCGGGCTCCCGTTCTCATCCATGGTACTGCGGAAGCGCAGTGGCGATACTGGTGGCGATGGACGAGACGATCGAGGCGGCCCTGCGCGCCGCCGAGGCGATGTACCGGAATCGCGACTGGGAGGTGGTGCGGCCGCACGTCACGCCCGACCTGGTGGTCGATTGGTCGCGCTCGATCGGGCCGCTGCGCGGCGTCTATCGCGGCGTCGACGAAGCACGTCAGATGTTCGGCGGCTGGAGTGAGGCCTTTTCCGAGATGAGCCGGACGACGCTAGCGTCCCGGCGGTTCGGACGCCGCGTGCTCGTCCAGGCGCGGATCGAAGCGCGCGGCGCCGGCAGCGGGGTCGCGGCGTCCGCGGGCGCCGACGGCGCCGAGCTGTGGACGCTCGACGACGGCCTCGTCGCGCGGATCGAGCTCTTCCAGAGCCTCGACGAGGCCTATCGATTCGCTCGCCGCGCGCTGATCGAGGAATCGCACCTCTATTTCGTCTGCGAGGCGCGTCCCCGCGGCCAAGATCCGGGTGAGCTGCTGGACGCGGCGCTTCGCGGCGGCGCCGAGATCGTCCAGCTTCGCGACAAGGAGCTCGGCGACGACGAGCTGATGGTCGCGGCGGCGCCATTCGGCCGCGTCGCCCGCGAGCACGGGGCGCTGTTCATCCTCAACGATCGCCCCGAGCTCGTCGCGGCCTGCGAGGCCGACGGGGTCCACGTCGGCCAGGACGACGAGCCGGTGGCCGAGGCGCGCCGGCTCGCCGGCCCGGGCGCGGTGGTCGGGCTCTCGACCCACTCGCCGGCCGAGGTCGATGCGGCCGTCGAGGCGCGCGGCGAGCGCCGCCCGGACCAGATCAGCGTCGGTCCCGTATGGGAGACGCCGACGAAGGCGGGGCGGGCGGCGACCGGGCTCGATCTGGTCCGCCACGCCGCGGGGCGCTCGCAGGTCCCTTGGTTCGCGATCGGGGGCATCGACCGCTCCACCGTCGCGGCGGTCGCCGCCGCGGGCGCCTCGCGGGCGGTCGTGGTGCGAGCGATTCGCGACGCCGACGACCCCGAGCTGGCGGCACGCGAGCTCCGTTCGGCGCTCGCGGGCGTCGCAACGCCCGCGGGTTGATGGCCAACCGGGAGCAGCGGCGCAAGCGAAAGGAGCGCGGGCGCGAACGGCGGGCGCAGATCGCGGCCCGCTACGAGGAGCGCAACCGCGCGGCCCGCGAGCGGCTCGAGCCGCTGGCGCCGAACGAGCGCCCGACCGTGGTCACGGTCAGCGCCGTGATCGCCGCGGTGATCGCCGCCGGATCGCCGATCGCCTACGCGATCCTCGCCCTCCTCGACGCCAGCCGCCCGCCGCTGATCAACGTGATCTGGCCGACGTTCCTGATGGGGATGGCCTCGTACGGCATGTGGCGCGCCCGCTACTGGGCGGTGCTCGGCTTCGACGTGGTCCTGGTGTTCCTGATGATCGTCGCGGTCGGTGGGCTGATCGAGGCCAAGAACGCACTCGCGGCGGTGGTGTTCACGGCGCTGATCGCCGGCGCCGGGACGCTCTTCTACTTCATGGTCAAGGCGATGGCGCGGATCCAGATGCCCGAGCGGCGGACGCCGGGGTCCGGGTAATAGAGTCGCCGACCGCAGGCTTCGACGGTGAGGTGAGGATGGCTGAGTCCTTCGACGTGATCGTGATCGGCGGCGGCCCCGGCGGCTACCACGCCGCGATCAGGGCCGCCCAGCTCGGCCAGCGCACGGCGGTGGTCGAGAAGGACAAGCCGGGCGGCCGCTGCCTCAACTACGCCTGCATCCCGGCCAAGACCCTGCTGCGGACGGCCGAGCTCTACGACGACGTCGCCAACGGCGGCGCCGAGCTCGGGATCGACGCCAAGGCCAAGCTCGACTGGAAGGCGCTCGGCGAGCGCCGGGCGAAGGTCTCCGAGACCCTCGCCGGCGGCGTGAAGATGCTCTGGGACAAGAACAAGGTGAAGATGCTCGAGGGCGAGGGCAAGCTCACCGCGGACGCCAACGTCGAGGTCGGCGGTGAAACCTACGAGGCGAAGGCGGTGGTCCTTGCGACCGGCTCGGTGGCGATCCCGATCCCCGGGGTCGAGTTCGGCGGGCGGGTGGTCGACACCTGGGGCGCGTGGTCGCTGCCGGAGCTGCCGAAGCGGCTCGCCGTCGTCGGCGCCGGCGCCTCGGGGACCGAGATCGCCTCCGCCTACGGCCGGTTCGGGACCGAGGTGATCCTGGTCGAGATGCTCGACCAGATCCTCCCGGCCGAGGACAAGGACATGGCCCGGGTCGTCGAGCGGGCGTTCCGCAAGCAGAACATCACGATCTCCACCGGGAACCCGGTCGAGAACGTCGAGGTCGGCGAGGAGTCGGTCAAGTTCAGCTACGGGGACGAGAGCGCGAAGGTCGACTACCTCTGCATCGCCGGCGGCCGCGGCCCGGACACCGAGTCGCTCAACCTCGACGCCGCCGGGGTGGCGACCGGCGACGGTGGCCAGATCGAGATCGACGAGGTCCAGCGGACCTCGAACGAGAAGGTGTTCGCGGTCGGCGACCTCGTCCGCGGGCCGGCGCTCGCCCACAAGGCGCAGGAGGAGGGCGTCGTCGCCGTCGAGACGATCGCCGAGCACCCGACCCATCCGGTGAACATCGAGCAGGTCCCGGGCGCGACCTTCTGCCACCCGCAGGTGGCGAGCGTGGGGCTCACCGAGGCGCAGGCGACGGAGGCCGGTCACGACGTCAAGGTCGGACGGCAGAAGCTCGGCGGCGTCGGGGGCTCGGTCGTCTACGACGACCGCGACGGGCTCGTCAAGCTCGTCGCCGACTCGGAGTACGGCGAGATCCTCGGCGCCCACATCGTCGGCAACCGGGCCTGCGACATGATCGCCGAGCTCGTCGCCGTGATGGCGCTCGAGGGCGGCTACCAGGAGCTGGCCCGGATCGTCCACCCGCACCCGACGATCTCCGAGGCGATCCTCGACGCCGCCCGGGCGGTCGACGGCTGGGCGATTCACGCCTAGATGACATGGCCGCTGGGCGGCCGACCTTCTACTACGACCTCGGGTCGCCGTACGCGTACCTGGCGGCGGAGCGCGTCAACGGCCTGTTCGCCGAGGCTGGCGCCGAGGCGCCGGAGTGGCAGCCGATCCTGCTCGGCGGCCTCTTCAGGCGCTTCGGCCGCAGCTCATGGGGGCTGGGCCCGGGACGGGAGGAGGGGATGCGGGAGTGCGAGCGCCGGGCCTCTGCCTACGGCCTCGCCCCGATTCGCTGGCCGGAGCCCTTCCCGGGCAACATGCTGGCGGCGATGCGGGCGGCGACGTTCGCCAAGGAGCTCGGCAAGGCGGTGTCGTTCTCGCTGGCGGCGTTCCGGCAGGCCTTCGCGGCCGGCCGCGACCTGAGCGACCCCGACAACGTCGCGATCGCGGCGGCGGCGGCTGAGATCCAT
>JBKPNB010000276.1:0-5546 GCA_046732395.1 Actinomycetota bacterium
GCGCCGGACCGCGCGGCCATGCGGCGCCTGCGCGAAGCCTTCCGGGACCACCGGCCGCCGGCGGCGTCGGCGACCCGGTCGCCCTGAGCGCGATGTCCGGCCGCGAGCCACCGCGGATCGTCCTCCTCCCCGGCGACGGGATCGGCCCCGAGGTCGTCGGCGCGGCCGCTGAGCTGCTGGCGGCGCTCGGCGAGTTCGAGCTCCCCGAGCACCCCGTCGGCGGTGCCTCGATCGACGCCCACGGCACGGCGCTCGCCGACGACGTCCTCGCCGCCTGCGCCGGCTCCGACGCGGTTCTTCTCGGCGCCGTCGGCGGGCCGAGGTGGGACAGCACCGACCCAGACGCGCCGCGGCCCGAGCAGGGGCTCCTGGCGCTCCGCCGCGGCCTCGGCCTCTACGCGAACTTGCGGCCGGTCCGCCCGAGCCCAGCCCTCGCCGGCGCCAGCCCGCTGCGGCCCGAGGTGCTCGCGGGCACGGACCTCCTCGTCGTCCGCGAGCTCACCGGCGGCATCTACTTCGGCGAGCGGGGGCGGGACTCCGACCGCGCCTTCGACACCTGCCTCTACTCGGTCGAGGAGATCGAGCGCATCGCCCGCGTCGGCTTCGAGTCGGCGCGGCGGCGGGGCCGGGGCGAGCCGCGGATCAGCTCGGTCGACAAGGCGAACGTGCTCGAGACCTCGCGGCTGTGGCGCGAGGTCGTCGTCGGGGTGGCCGCGGACTACCCCGACGTCGAGCTCGAGCACATCCTCGTCGACAACGCGGCGATGCAGCTCGTCGCCGATCCCGCGCGCTTCGACGTGATCGTGACCGAGAACATGTTCGGCGACATCCTCTCCGACGAGGCGGCGATGCTCACCGGCTCGCTCGGGATGCTGCCCTCCGCGAGCCTCGGGGGCGCCGGGCCCGGGCTGTTCGAGCCGGTCCACGGCTCGGCGCCGGACATCGCCGGGCGGGGGATCGCCAATCCGCTGGCGACCTTCCTGTCGGTGGCGATGATGCTCCGGCACGGGCTCGACCGCCCGGCCGATGCCGGGCGCGTCGAGGCGGCGGTCGAGGCCGCCCTCGCCCGCGGGCTGCGGACGCCGGATCTCGCTGGACCCGGCGAGGCGCCGGTCGGGACCGCGGAGATGACCGCAGCCGTGGTTGCCGAGCTCGCCGGCTGATCGGGCATACTTGGCCGGCTGCCTGAACACCTGTCGGCGGCTCCTCGGCTTCGCCTCCGGGGCCGCCTCCCATCGGAGGAGACGTGGAGAAATCTGAGTGGATCTGGATGAACGGGGAGTTCGTCGCTTGGGACGACGCCAACGTCCACGTCCTCAGCCACGGGCTCCACTACGGAACCGGGGTCTTCGAGGGGATCCGCTGCTACGAGACCGACCGCGGTCCGGCGATATTTCGCCACCGCGAGCATCTCGAGCGGCTCGAGAAATCGGCCGAGCTCTACTACCTGCCGCTTCCCCATGGCGCCGATGAGCTCCGCGGCGCGACCCACGAGCTGATCAGTAGAAACGGCCTCCGTAGCTGCTACATCCGCCCGCTCGCCTTCCGCGGCTACGGCGAGATGGGGCTCTACGCGAAGACCGCGCCCGTCGACGTGATCGTCGCCGTCTGGCCCTGGGGGGCCTACCTCGGCGAGGAGGCCAAGCGCGGGGGCGTGCGCGCCAAGGTGTCGTCGTGGCGGCGGATCTCCGCGGCGGGGCTGATCCCCCACGCGAAGGCGTCCGGCCATTACCTGAACTCGATCCTGGCCAAGACCGAGGCGGCGAACGCCGGCTACGAGGAGGCGATCCTGCTCGAGGACAACGGCACCGTCTGCGAGGGGTCGGGGGAGAACATCTTCGTCGTTCGCGAGGGCACGCTCGTCACGCCCGGTCACACCGTCTCGATCCTCGACGGGATCTCGCGCAGGTCGGTGATCCAGATCGCCGAGGACCTCGGCTATTCGGTCGTCGAGCGCGACATCGCCCGCTCCGAGCTCTACCTGGCCGAGGAGGCGTTCCTGGTCGGGACCGCGGCCGAGCTGGTCCCGATCCGCGAGATCGACGACCATCCGCTCGGCGAGCCGGGCGAGATCACCCGCGTCGTTCAGGCGAAGTTCGAGGACGCGCTCCACGGCCGCGCCGAGGAGTACCGCGAATGGCTGGACGTCGTCGAGCAACCGAGTAAGGTCACGACCTGACGATGCTCGGGCTCGAGGCGATCGCGCGAATTAGGAGCGCCGCGGCGGCCTAGTCGCCCCCGTGGCCGCGCGGCCGGGCGCCGCGCACACCTCGCTCGATCCCCGAACCGGAAAGGCATCGGTGACCCTCTTCAAGCTCTACGACACGACACTCCGCGACGGCATGCAGGGCCAGGGCATGTCGCTGTCGGCGGCCGAGAAGGTGCGGGTGGTCGAGGCGCTCGACCGGCTCGGCGTCGCCTTCATCGAGGCCGGCTTTCCGAGCTCGAACCCGAAGGAAGCCGAGCTCTTCGAGCGCCTCGCAGAGCTCGAGCTCGAGCGGGCGGTGGTCTGCGCCTTCGGGATGACCCGCCGCCGCGGGCTCGCCGCCGACGAGGACGAGGCGCTTGGCGCGCTCGCCGCCACCTTCGCGCCGGTCTGCACCCTGGTCGGCAAGACCTGGGCCCTGCACCTGGAGAAGGTCACCCGGGTCTCGCCCGACGAGAACCTGGCGATGATCGCCGATTCGGTCGCCTTCTGCCGCGCGGCGGGCAAACGCGTGATCTACGACGCCGAGCACTTCTTCGACGCCTGGCGCGACGATTCGGGCTTCGCGCTCGAATGCCTGCGAACCGCCGCCGGGGCGGGGGCGGAGAACGTGACGCTCTGCGACACCAACGGGTCGAGCCTGCCGGGGCAGATCGCCGCGGCGACCGCCGCGGTGGTGGCCGAGCTCGGCGACGCCGTCGAGGTCGGGATTCACAGCCACAACGACGCCGAGTGCGCGGTCGCGAACTCGCTCGTCGCCGTCGAGGCCGGAGCCCGCCTGGTGCAGGGGACGATCAACGGCTACGGCGAGCGCTGCGGCAACGCGAACCTGGTCTCGATCCTCCCCGCGCTCCAGCTCAAGCTCGGCTACGAGTGCGTGCCGCCCGATCGGCTCCGGCGGCTGACCGAGAGCGCGCGCTTCGTCGCCGAGCTAACCAACCAGCGACCCGACCCCGACCAGCCGTACGTGGGACGGAACGCGTTCGCGCACAAGGGCGGCATGCACGTCGCCGGCGTCCAGGCCGACGCCCGGACCTTCGAGCACACCGACCCCGAGTTGGTCGGCAACGCCCGCGAGGTCCTGATCTCGGAGCTGTCGGGCAAGGGCTCGGTCCGCAGCCGCGCCGAGCGGGCCGGGATAGAGCTCGACTCCAGCGGCGCCGACGAGGCGGTCGAGCGGCTCAAGGAGCGCGAGCATCGCGGCTACCAGTACGAGGCGGCCGACGCTTCGTTCGAGCTACTGCTGCGCCGCGAGTCGGGCGCCTACGCGCCGCTGTTCCGGCTCGAGAGCTTTCGGGTGATCACCGAGAAGCGCGCCGACGGCCGCGCCGAGACCGAGGCGACGATCAAGATCTGGGTCGACGGGCGCCGCTACGTCCGCACCGCCGAGGGGAACGGGCCGGTGAACGCGCTCGATCGCGCGCTGCGCGACGCGATCACCGAGCTCCACCCGCATCTCGCCGAGATCGAGCTCACGGGCTACAAGGTGCGGATACTCGACGAGCACCACGGGACCGGCGCCGTGACCCGGGTCCTACTCGACTCCGCCGACGGCCGGCGGAGCTGGGGCACGATCGGCGTCTCGGAGAACATCATCGAGGCCTCGTGGGAGGCACTGGTGGAGTCGCTCGAGTACGCGTTCCAGCCGCGGCAGATGGCAGGTGGCAGGTCGCAGGTGGAGGCCGCAGACTCCGCTTCCGCCGGATGAACCTTTGGATTCCCACCTGCCACATGCCACCTGCCCGGTGACCGTGCGCGCTGACCCCAACATCCCCCTCGCTCGCCCCGACCTCGGCGAGCGCGAGGGGCAGCTCGTCCTCGACGTCCTGCGCTCCGGCCGGCTCTCGCTGGGCCCGATGGTCGAACGGTTCGAGCGCGCCTTCGCCTCGTTCCTCGGCGTCGACGACGCCGTCGCGCTCTCGTCGGGAACCGCGGCGCTCCACCTCGGGGTCCGGCGCCTCGGCTGGGGGCCCGGCGACGAGGTGATCACCTCGCCGCTCAGCTTCGTCGCCTCCGCGAACTGCCTGCTCTACGAGGGCGCGACGCCGGTCTTCTGCGATATCGACCCGCGCACGCTCGACCTCGACCCGGCCGCGGCCCGGGCCGCTCTCTCGGAGCGGACGGCCGGGCTCCTGCCGGTCCACCTGTTCGGCTATCCGGCGGCGCTCGCCGAGCTCGAGGGGATCGCCGCCGAGCGTGTCCTCGGCATCCTCGAGGATGCCTGCGAGGCGCTCGGGGCGGTCGATGGCGGCGGTCGTGCGGTCGGCGCGAGCGGCCATCTGGCGTGCTTCGGGTTCTACGCCAACAAGCAGATCACCACCGCCGAGGGCGGGGTGATCGTTCCCACCGATCCCGACACGGCGGCGGCGCTGCGAAGCGAGCGAAACCAGGGTCGGGCCCTCGACATGGGCTGGCTCGACCACGACCGGCTCGGCTTCAACTACCGCCTCAGCGATGTCCACGCCGCGCTCGGGGTCGCCCAGCTCGAGCGCGCGGACGAGCTGCTCGCGGCGCGCGCCCGCGTCGCCGCGCTCTACGGCGAGGCGCTGGCTCGGCTCGGCGGCGCCACCGCGGGGTCCGGCGACCCCGACGCGCTTGTCCTGCCCGCCACCAACCGGGACGGCGAGCGGCGGGGCTGGTTCGTCTACGTTGTCCAGCTCCCGACCGGCGCCGACCGCGACGCGGTGATCGCCGACCTCGGCGAGCGCGGGATCGCGGCCAAGGCCTACCTGCCCTCCATCCACCTGATGCCGTTCTACCGGGAGCGGTTCGGCTTTCGCGGGGGCGAGTTCCCGGTCGCCGAAGCCGTCGCCGAGCGCTCGCTCGCGCTCCCCTTCTACGTCGGCCTGGGCGAGGGCGAGGTGGATCGTGTCGTCGAGACGCTCGACGAGGCGCTCGGCGGCGACTGGTCCTGAGACGGTTCGAAGCCGCCTCCGGCCCTGACTATCCTGGCGCGATCGTGGCCCGGCTGCCCGACCCGCAGGAGCCCCTCTTCCGGCGACTGAACGCCTCGATCGGCTACGACATCAGGCTCTGGCGCCAGGATGTGCTCGCCTCGAAGGTCCACGCCCGGCGGCTTCGGGAGGTCGGCGTCCTCGACGAGCGCGAGCTCGCCGAGCTCGACCGCGGCCTCGACGCGGTCGCGGCCGAGCTCGAGTCGGGATCGTTCGAGGCCGACGAGGCTGACGAGGACGTCCACATGGCGATCGAGCGCCGCCTGACCGAGTTCGTCGGCCCGCTCGGCGGCAAGCTCCACGCCGGCCGGTCGCGAAACGACCAGGTGGCGACGGACCTGGCGCTTTATGTCCGCGAGCGGTGCGGTCGGGCGAGGGAGCTGATC
>JBKPNB010000277.1:0-8977 GCA_046732395.1 Actinomycetota bacterium
GGTGATGGCCCCGCCGCCACCTGGGCCGCCGCCGCTAACCCGGCTCCGCCGCGGAGAAAACTCGGCACGGGTCCGGCCGGTGAGGTAGCTTCCGCTCGAACGATCAGTCAGGCCAGAAGGGGGATCGCGATGGCCGAGGAGCTGCAGCTCAGGGATAGTCAGGACCAGGTCAAGATCAGGAGCCCGTGGGCGGCGGCGCTGCTGCCGATCATCACGCTCGGGATCTACCACCTCGTCTGGTGGTACAAGATCAATCGCGAGCTCCGCGACTACGGTCGCGCGAAGGGCGTCGACCTCGGCCAGAACCCGACCAATTCGGTGCTGGCGCTGTTCCCCGGAGGGATCATCATCGTCCCCGCGCTCGTCAGCTACTGGCGAGGCACCCAGCGCGTCCAGAAGGCCGCCCAGATCTCCGGGCAGGAGCCCGTGATCGGATGGCTCGCACTGGTGCTGTTCCTCGTCATCTCGATCGGCCTCTGGGCCTACCTCCAGGACGGGCTCAACAAGGTCTGGCGCGCCGTCGCGACGCCGCTCGCCGGGGCCGGGGCAATCCCATCCTCGGCCGGAGGCGCGCCCGCCGGCGACTCCGCAGCGACCGGCGGAACCGAACCCGCCGGCGGCACGACACCGACGGGCGGAACCGAACCGCCCGCGTCCTAGCCGGTCAACACCCGAACTACGCCCGGGACGCCCGCCCGTCACACGGGGACGGGACTACAGCGCGCCGCCGTGGGTGTGCTCGAAGCGCTCCTGCTCCTCCGGCGTTCGCTCCGCCCATGGGATCGCCTCCAGCCGCTCGGCTGAGATCGGCGCGCCGCTCTCGACGGAGAGGCCGTAGGTCCCGTCGCGGAGTCGCGCCTCGGCGCGCTCGACGGCCTCGAGCTCGACGTGAAGCTGGGCGACGACGGCGTCGTCGACCTGCTCCTCCTCGAGCTGCTCGCCCTCGTCCTGGAGCTCGTTCTCCTCGACGAGCGCCTCGACCTCGCTCCCCCGAAGCCGGCCGAGGTCCGCCAATGAGCCCTCGATCCGCTCGCGCTCGCGCCGCAGCAGCTCGCGAGCGCGGGCTTCGTCGATGGCGGGCTCCGGCTTGCTCATCGGGCTTCGAGACTCTAATCAGTCCGCCTCGCCGCGACGCTCCGCGACCACTTCCTGCCAGGTCCTGCCGCTCCGCACGCTCCCTGGCTGCTCGGCGACGATGTCCGATCCGGGGCGCGCCTGCTCGTCCCTCGCCTTGACCAGGATCCAGCGATCCTCGCCGGTCCTCGTCAGGCCGAAGCGGCCGTTGAGCTTGGTCCCGGCGAGGGCGAAGGAGAGATGGTCCGGCTCGGCGCCGAGAAGCTCGACGGTCCCCTCGTCCCAGATGATCACTGCGCCGCTGCCGCGGGCGGACTCCTCGTGGACCCCCTCGAACTCCCCCGCCTCGAGCGAGTGGTCCTCGACCGGCACCGCCAGCCGGCGGGCTCCCGGGTCGAGCGAGGGCCCCTTCGGCACGGCCCACGAGCGGAGCACCCCGTCGATCTCGAGGCGAAGGTCGAAGTGGAGCGTGGTCGCGTCGTGGAGTTGGACGACGAATCGGGCCATCACCGAAGCCCGCACGTGTGGCCGAGCGAGTAGCGGCCGGGCTGCGGGTAGAGGGTCAGCCCGTGCGGGCCGCTGCCGACCGGGATCCGCGCCAGCAGCTTGCCCGTCCTCGTGTCGATCGCGTAGACCTGGGCGTTGTAGCGACCGGAGAGCCAGAGCACCTTGCCGTCGGCGGAGACGCCGCCCATGTCGGGGCTGCCGCCGCCGGGAAGGCGCCACTTCGCGACCGCCCTGCGCTTTTTGAACGAGATCACGGAGATCGAGCCCTCGCCGCGGTTCGAGACGTAGAGGTAGCGCGAGTCGCGGCTCACGTAGAGCCCGTGGGCGCCGGCCCCGGTGGGTATGAATCCGACCTTGCGGAAGCGCCTGGCGTCGATCTCCCAGACCCCATTCGCGCTCATGTCGGCGACGTAGAAGATGCGGCCATCGGGAGAGAGCTTCACGTCCTGAGGCATCGCGCCGCTCGGGAGCTGGAGCGAGCCCACGACCTTCTCGCGCCGGACGTCGATCTTGATCAGGCCGCCGCCGAACTCGCAGCTCGCGACCGCGTAGCGCCCGCTGGCCGTGAAGTCGAGATGGTCGACCCCGGGACAGGGAACGTTGAGCGAATGATGGAGCCGCATCGTCCGGGCGTCGCGGAAATCGATGCGCTGCAGCCGCTCCGCGATGACCATCGCGTAATGCCCGCCGGGCGTGAAGTAGAGGTTGTAGGGGTCGGTGACCGGGACCGGCTTCCCCGGCTTCCCGGTCGCCGGATCGATCGGCGTCAGGCTGTTGCCCTCGTCGTTCGTGACCCAGAGCGTTTTCAGGTCGTAGGAGGGGACGACGTGCTGGGGCAGGCGTCCGACCGGGAACGTGTCGACGACCTTGTAGGTCTTGGGGTCGATGACACTGACCGTGTCGCTCTCGCTGTTCGGGACGTAGACGAGCGGGGGGAACTTCCGCACCGCCGGCGAGAGCAGCCCGGGCCGGTCCGCGGCGTAGACGTTGTCCGGGTTCGGGAGTGGGGGGACGGCGTATTTCGGCGGCTTGGACGCGGTGGTCGTCTGGGTGTCCGTTGGCGCCTTCGTCCCGGTGCTCGTCGACCGATCGGGCTGCGAGGACCCGCAGCCGGCGAGGAGGATGGCGGCGAGGCCGGCGAGGGCGACGCGGGCGTGCGTCGTCGATGGCACCCGGGGAAGGATGCAGAAGCGTGACCTGAGCCGGGCATCGGCCTGCTTGCGCCTCAGCGGCTGCTGATCAGGTGGACGCCGCCGTTGGCCTCCGTGATCACGCCGGTGCCGCGCGAGTAGGTCTTGAACTCGACCTCCGGGGGCGGACCGGCGTTCTCGCGGATCTTGATCACGTGGTGGTAGGTGCGACCGGCGATGTGCTTGGTCATGCCTACCGCGACCACATGGTCGGTCTCGTGCGTGATGTGCGGGACGGCCTCGGACTTGAACGAGTCGCCGAGCCTGGGGTGGGCGGGCATCAGCACGCCCGGGGTGTTGGTGTCGCGCCCGAGGCGCCACTGGCCCTCGTGGCTGACCGGCTTGTGGGGCGCATATTCGTTGACGTCCTCGCCGAAGTAGTAGACGGTGCCCGCCTCGTCCTGGGCGAAGTAGTCGATCGTCCTCTCGATCACGCGGCCTGCCTTGACGTTGGTCACCACGTCCTTTACGACCGCGGCCTTCACGGTCTTCCCCTGGTAGGTGAACGCCTTCTTCCGGTGCTGGAGCATCCGCACGATCCTCAGGTGCTGGCCGGTGTCAACGCCCTTCAGCACCGTACGGTGGAACTTCGAGATCGGCAGGTAGGGGTTGGTGATCCTCGACGAGCTTCCGTCGAAGACGCCCGCCCCGCTGCCGGCGGTCGGACCCGCCGCTGTCGCGCTCGCGCCGAGAGCCGAGGCGGCGAGCAGGGCCCAGGCGCCGAACGCCGCGGCGAACCTTCGATTGCGCCACATGGGTTCTCCTTTCGCATCGATTGGGATCGCGCGACTGTGGCGGGCGGCGATGAAACGACTATGAAAGGCGGGCGTTCAGGAGACGTTCAGGCACCCTGTCGCCGCTCGTCCGCCCGTGGCACGCGCAGCGCGAGGACGACGGCGTCGTCGCGGGCTTCGCCGGCGCCGCCGTCGATCAGCCTCGCGGCGATCCCGCGGACGATCTCGCCGGCGCCGAGGCCGGCGAACGAGGAGACCGTCGCGGTCAGCTCGGCGGGGGCGACGACCCGCTCGGGCGCATGGGCATCCGTGAGCCCGTCGGTGTAGAGGATCAGCGCATCGCCCGCCGCGAGCCTCGCGGTGCGCTCGGCGAGCGCGGGGTCGGTGACGACGCCGAGCAGCGTCCCCGCCGCGCCAACCGCTTCCACCCGGCCGTCCGAGCGGAGCACCAGCGGCAGCGGATGTCCGCCGGCGGCGATCGTCGCGGCGGTCCCGTGGCCACGGTCGAGGGCCAGCCGCACGTAGGCGACCGTGCACGTCTCGCCCGGCGCCTGCCTGATCACGGCCTCGTTGAGGAGCGTCAGGATCCCGCTCGGCCCGTGCTCGTGGATGGCGTTCGCGCGCAGCGTGTAACGGGCGAGCGCCGTCGTTCGCGCGGCGGCCGCGCCCTTGCCGCTGACGTCGCCGACGAACACGTCCCACCTTCCCGGGGACGTTTCGAACCAGTCGTAGAAATCGCCGCCGACGAGCTGGCGGGCGCCGGCCGGCCGAAACTCGACCGCGGCCTCGAGCCCAGGGATATCCGGAAGGTGGGGCGGCAGCAGACCCCTCTGAAGCGTCTCTGCGATGTAGCGGTCCGCATCCTCGATTCGCCGGCGCTCAGTCGTCACCGCCGCAAGCACGAGCGCCGTCACCCCTGCCACGCCGATGAAGGTTTGCGCGAGCAGCAGTCGATCATCGGGGGTGTAGTTCGCGAACGGGCCCATGTTGTTCTCGGTCAGCGGGATCGCGATGCTTGCGATGAGCAGGGTCGCCCCGACCGCTCCGGGTTGCCAGAAGCGCAGCGCCGCCCAGATCAGAGGCGGGAAGATCAGGTAGGGAAGGACGTTGTGCTCGGAGAAGGCGACCGCGGTGATGGCGGCGATGACGGCGCCCAGCCCGAGTGCCTCGAGGGGTCGGCCCGGGGCGCGCCGGAATGGCCAGTGGGCGACCGCGACCATCACCGCCGTTGCGACGACCAGGTCGCCGCCCATGTCGCCGAGCCACCAGGTCCGCCATGCCGAGCCGAACGACGACGCCGAGACCTCGTTGCCGAGGATGATGCTGGCGACCCCGATGGTGGCGCTGACCGTCGTGCTCAAGACGGCGGCGAGGGCGGCGAGCGCGATCACGTCGCGGACTCGTTCGAGCGACGGCCGGAAGCCCGCGAAGCGCCGCAGCAGGTAGGCGCCGGCGAGCGCTTCGAGCGTATTGCCGAGGGTGATCCCGGCGACGGTGTAGACCGGGACGCCGGTCCAGCTGTTGGCGAGGAACGCGCCCAGCGCGACGCCGGGCCAGAGCCGGTAGCCCCAGAGGACGAGCGCGGCGAGCGCGATCCCCGTCGGCGGCCAGACCGCGGTGACGCTCGGGGTCGCGAACGCGAGGCTCAGCCCGAGCTTCGCGGCCCCGTAGTAGGCCGCCGCCAAGCAGAGGACCTTCGCCGCGTAGAGCCGTCGGTCCGCGTCCGTGCTCTGCGGGAACGAGCGGCGCGCCGCCCCCGCAACCTCCTCCAGCATCGCGATCAGTATCTCGCCTCGCCGGCCGCGTGCGGCTTTTTGGGCCGGACCCCCATAGGATTCGGCGTCGTCGGGACGCAGCCGCGGAGGTACGTATCGACGACCCATTGACCCTCACGCTTCGATCCGAGCCGGAAAGCGCCGCGCTCGCGCGCCGCCGGCTCGAGGAGTTCCTCGACGCCACCGACATCGACGCCGACGCGGTTCTGCTGGCGGTCACCGAGGCGGTCGCGAACGCGGTCCTACACGCGTACCGCGGTGAGCGTGACGGCGAGATCGAGGTGGTCGCGACGCACGACCGCGACGGGCTGACGGTGGTCGTCGCCGACCGCGGCATCGGCATGTCGCCGAACCCCGCCAGCCGCGGACTGGGCTTCGGGCTCCCGGTGATCGGCGCCTACGCGGATTCGTTTCGCGTCGAACCCGTTCGGGGCGGCGGGACCAGGGTGACGATGCGCTTCGGCCGAAGCGCCGCCGAGCCGGATCCGGGCGGCCCGCGTTAGGGTCTGCCGCTCGTGCAGATGAGCGCCAGTGCCGCCCCACATCCTCGCTTCAGCATCACCGCCGCGCCAGCGGCGGTGGACGCGATCGGGCTCGCCGTCAGCGGCGAGGTCGACATCGCCACCGCGCCGCAGCTCCGAACGGCTCTCGCCGACGCGATCGGCCGCTCGCCGCGGGGCGTCGAGCTCGACCTTCGCGACTGCTCGTTCATCGACTCGACCGGCCTCCAGGTGATCGTTCGGGGGGCGGTGGCGCTCGCCGAGCAGGGCGGCTGGCTCTCGCTCAGCCGGCCACCGGACCGCTTGCGGCGGCTGTTCGAGACCGCGGGCATTGACCACATCGCGGGGATCCGCCTCCCGTCTTGACCTCCGCGGCGACCATCGACCGCGAGCGCGTCCGCGCCATTCGCGAGGCGGAGGACGCTCGCTTCGTCGCCGAGCGGCCGAGGTCGGTGGCGCTGCTGGAGCGGGCGCGATCGTCGATGCCGCGGGGGGTCCCGATGGCGTGGATGGACGACCTCTACGAGCATCCGCCGGTCTGGGTCTCGCACGGGGAGGGCTCCCGGTTCACCGACGTCGACGGGCACGCCTATCTCGACATGTACATCGCCGACATGAGCCTCTTCTGCGGCCACGCGCCGAAGCCGGTCGTCGACGCCCTCACCCGGCGGATGGAGCGGGGCAACCAATTCCTGCTCCCGACCGAGGAATCGATTGAGGTCGCCGAACAGCTCGCGGCACGCTACGGGCGGCCGCTCTGGCAGTTCACCCTCGCCGCGACACAGGCGAACACAGAGGTGATCCGGATCGCCCGTGAGATGACCGGGCGCGAGGTCGTGCTGGTGTTCGAGGGCAAGTACCTGGGCGAGGGTGACTCGACCCTCGTCGTCCTCAAGGACGGCGAGGTGGTGCCCGAGGCGCGCGGCCTGCCGCGTTCGGTGACCGGCCAGGCCCGGGTGATCCCGTTCAACGACGCCGACGCGCTCGAGGCGGCGCTCGAGCCTCGCGACGTCGCCCTCGTCCTCGCCGAGCCAGCGCTGACGAACGTCGGCCTGGTGCTGCCGCAGGAGGGATTCCACGACGCGCTTCGCGGGCTCACCCGCGAGGCCGGCACGCTGCTCGCGATCGACGAGACCCACACCCTGGTTACCGCGTACGCCGGGCTCAGCGGAGCCTGGGGGCTCGAGCCCGACTTCATCGTCGTCGGCAAGTCGATCGCGGCGGGCGTTCCGATCGGCGCCTACGGGATGAGCCCCGAGGTGGCGACCGCCCTCGCCGCGCCCGAGGACCCGTGGAACTCGTTGGGCCTTCCCGTCGATGAGGTCGCCACGGGCGGAACCCTGTTCGGCAATCCGCTCTCGATGGCGGCGGCCCGCGTCGCCCTCCTCGACCTCCTCACCGAGCAGGCGTTCGACCGAACGGCGGCGCTCGGCGAGCGCATGGCGACCGGGCTGCGCGAGGTGATCGAGCGGGCCGGGCTCCCGTGGAGCATCGTCCAGGCGGGCGGGCACGCCTATTACTTCTTCGTCCCGGAGCCGCCGGTGGATGGGGCCGCGTCTCGCATCGCCGACGACACCGAGCTACGGGCGCTCAGTCGCGTCTTCATGGCCAACCGCGGCGTGTGGGAGTCGGGCTGGTGGCTCGGCCCGACGGTCTCGATCGCCCACGACGAGCGCGACGTCGATCGCTATGTGGAGCTGTTCGGCGACTTCGTCGCCGAGGTGACGACCGGCTAGGCGTCGTCGCCGCCGGCCTGGTCGATCGCCCACGCGGCGGTGATCAGCCCGATGTGGCTGAACGCCTGCGGGCGAGCAGCGCCGCCGAGTTGCAGTCCGCGGGCAGGCCGTACTCGGCAATCGGGTGGAACTCCCCTCTCGGCACGGAAGCCTCCTCAGCCGAGCAGCTCGAGAACGCCGCGGACGATCAAGAGGATCCCGACGACGGCGGCGACGTAGACGGCGATCGCGCGGCCGCGCCGGCGGAGCCAGGCCCGGAAGTCCTGGACCGCCTCCGCGGTCCGCTCCGGCGCCACCGCGTACCCGACCAACGGCACCTCGAGCAGGATGAGCATGATCAGGTTGGCGACGATGACCGCGACCACGCTGCCGGCGGTGCTCCAGTCCTGGGCGTCGATCCGGCTCAGGCACACGAGGTAGGAGACTCCCGGCAGGGTGAGGACCACGCCGGCGGCGAAGGCGATTCGCGCCGAGCCCCTCCCCAGCCACCGCTGGGTGAGCGGCTCCTTCTCCTCGCCTCCGTGCTTGGCGAGCTGTCGCGCGCGGCGGCGCTCTCGAATCGGCTGGTCCCGAGCGCTGCCGAGGACGTACGCGACGAGCAGCGCGATCGCCCCGAGGGCGAGGTCCTCGGCTGGGCTCAGCGTGCGCTTCGTGGTGCTCACCGCGCCGCTGTTGTGGAGGCTGAAGACGATCAGGAGCCCGATCGTGATGCTGGTGAGGTAGGCGCCGAGCAGATAGCCGAGCAGCAGGCGCTTCGGCGATGGGAGGAACAGCATCAGCGTCACGGCTCCGAGCAGCGTCGGGTTCGCTGCCGCGGCGAACGCCGGAATGAACGTCCTGACCACGAGCGCAGCCAATCATCCCCGCTCGGACGGCACCCGGTACGGCGGCGCTCCCCGCTTACGATCCGCGACCAATGCGGGTCGCGGTCGTCGGGCACGTCGAATGGATCGAGTTCGCTCGGGTCGAGCGGATGCCGGTGGCGGGGGAGATCGTCCACGCGCTCGAGGCCTGGGAGGAACCCGGCGGGGGTGGGGCCGTCGCCGCGGTCCAGCTCGCACGGCTTGCCGGTCAGTGCCTGCTGCTGACCGCGCTCGGTGACGACGAGCTCGGCCGCCGCTCGAAGCGCGAGCTCGAGACGCTCGGGGTCCGGGTGGAGACGGCGTGGCGACCCCAGCCACAGCGGCGGGCATTCGTCCACATCGACGTGAGCGGGGAACGGACCATTACCGTGATCGGGAGCCGGGTCGGGCCGGCGCGCGAGGACGATCTTCCCTGGGACGAGCTTCGCGCGGCGGACGGCGTGTACTTCACCGCCGGCGATCCCGGCGCGGTGCGCGCCGCGCGGGGCGCCCACCGTTTGGTCGCGTCGGTGCGCGCGCGGGGTGCGCTGGCAGGGGCCGGGGTCGAGCTCGACGCGCTCGTATCGAGCGCGAAGGACGAGGGCGAGCGCTACGCCCC
>JBKPNB010000278.1:0-8688 GCA_046732395.1 Actinomycetota bacterium
CGTGCGGCCCGCACAGCGCGGTCGATCTCGGCGGCCGCCGACAGCGGCACCCGTGCCAGCGCCCGCCCGCTCGCGGGGTCGTTGTCCTCGAGCCAGCCCGAGGCCTCGGCCTCGCGCCATTCGCCGCCGACGTAGTTGGCCAGGGCAGGCGCGTCGGCCGCGCCGCTCGCCTCGGCCCGACTCGCCGTGCGCGCCGCCGCCGTCGCCATCAGGGCCGCCTCCCGACGCCGCCAGAAGGGGCCGTATTTACGGGAGTCGGCACTGGCTAGCCGCCCTCCTGCTCCGGGCGGACGCTCGCCATTCGCTCCGCCCGGCGCTGCTGGAGGACCGTCAGTCCCATCGCCAGCAGGGTACCGGCGAACAGGATCGTGGCGATCGCGTTGACCTCGACCGGAATCCCGCGCTGGGCGGCGCCGAAGATGTAGAGGGGGAACGTCACGGTGGTCCCGGAGTTGAAGTTGCTGACCACGAAGTCGTCGATCGAGAGCGCGAACGCGAGCAGCGCGGCGGCGAGTATCCCGGGGAAGATCAGCGGCAGGGTCACCAACCGGAAGGTCTGGAACGGACTCGCCCCGAGGTCGCGGGCCGCCTCCTCGAGGCTGCGGTCAAATCCGATCAGCCGCGAGCGGACGACGACCACCACGAAGCTGATGCAGAACATGACGTGCGCGATCAGGAGCGTCTCGAAGCCGAGCGACGGCGTCCCGAGGATGAGGAAGAACGAGAGCAGCGAGGCCCCCATCACCACCTCCGGGGTGGCCATCGGGATCACGATCAAGAAGTTCGCCGTCCGCCGGCCGAAGAACTGGTAGCGGACCAGGGCAAGCGCCATCGCGGTGCCGATGGCGGTCGAGACCACGGTCGCGAGCGCGGCCAGGCGCAGGCTGGTGACCAGCGCCGCGTTGAGGTCGGAGATTCCGAACACGTTGCGCCAGTGCTCGAGCGTGAACCCGACCCAGATGAAGTTGTACTTCCCGGCCGGGTTGTTGAACGAGAAGAAGATGATCACCGCGATCGGGATCAGCAGGTAGGCGATCGCGAGGCCGGCGAAGATGTTGACTCCGTGCTCCCGGAGCCACGTCCCGGTCCTCGCCGCCACCGAGGGCCGCGCGCGGTAGGCCGGGGCGGTGGCGGTTGCGGCCTCCATCAGGCGCCGACCGCCTCCTCGCCCATCAGCGCCTCCGAGCCGGCGAACCGGATGTAGATGAAGACGACGATCATGATGACCGCCATCAGCACGAACGACAGCGCCGCCGCCGCCGGGTAGTCGCGCTGGGTCAGATACAGCCCCTGGATCGTGTTCCCGATCATGTGGTTCGTGGTGCTGCCGAGGAAGAACGCGTTCACGTAGTCGCCGGCGGCGGGGATGAAGGTGAGCAGGGTTCCGGCGACGATCCCCGGCGCGGACAGCGGCAGCGTTACCCGCACGAACGCGGCCCGTGACGAGGCATACAGGTCCCGCGCCGCCTCGATCAGCCCGGCGTCGATCCGCTCGAGGCTGGCGTAGATCGGGAGCACCATGAAGGGCAGGAAGTTGTAGGTGATGCCGGCGATCACGGCCCCGGCGGTCGCCAGCACCCGCCCGTCGCCGGGGATCACGCCGATCGTCCGCATCGCGTCGACCACCGGGCTCTGGTCGGAGAGGATCGTCTCCCAGGCGAGCGTTCGGACCAGGTAGGTGGTGAAGAACGGCGCGATGACCGCGAACAGCATCGCGTTCTTCCACTTCCCTCCCTTGAACGCGATCGCGTAGGCAAGCGGATAGGAGATCACGAGCGCGATCAGCGTGGCGGCACCCGCGTAGTAGAACGAGCGCAGGAAGGTGCTGTCGTAGAGCGAGAGCGCGTCGCCGTAGTTCGACCACTGCCAGTTGAACCTGAACCCGGTCTCGAGCGTCCCCGCGTCGAGCGACAACCGCACCATGTAGTACATGGGGACGACGAAGAACAGGACGAGCCAGATCGCCCCCGGGCCGAGCAGGAAGTAGGGGACCAGGCGCCGTCTGACCGTCGCTGCCAAAACCCAGCTACCTATCGCCGGGCGACACCGGAGGAATCCGAGCAAGCTCGGATCATCGGTCGCCTATCGGCTCCCTGCGAGGATGTCGCCGGAGTGATTCACTCCGTCATCCGTTGATGACGGCGTCGAAGGCCTGGGTCACCTTCTGCTCCTCCTGGCCCTCGAGAGTCGGAGCGACGTCGCACTTCGCCGTGAACTTCTTGGTCGGGAAGATCAGCGGGGCCTTCGCGGCCGGCGGATCGATCTTCTTGATCAGCGGCTTCACCCCCGCGACCGGGCTGAAGTAGTAGTTGTAGTCGGTGATCTGGGCCTGGTTCTTCGGGTCGTAGACGTAGTTCATCCACGCCTCGGCCGCGGTCGGGTTTGGCGCGCCGACCGGGATCACCATGTTGTCCGACCACAGCATGCAGCCCTCCTTGGGCATCACGAACTTGATGTCCGGGTTGTCGGCCTGGAGCTGGATCGCGTCGCCGGACCATCCGATCACCGCGTCGACGTCGCCGCTGGTCAGGTCGCGGGCATAGTCGTTGCCGGTGAAGCGGCGGATCTGGCCGGAGTCGGCCGCCGCCTTGATCTTGTCGATCGCCTTCAGCCAGTCGTCCTCGGTGACGTGCTTGAGGTCGATGCCCATGCACTTCATGACCAGCGGGACGGTGTCGCGCATCTCGGTGAGCATGTCGATCTTGCCCTTGTACTTCGGGTCGAAGAGGTCGCAGATCGACTTCACGTTCGGCGCCAGGTCGGTGCGGACGATCAGCCCCGTCATGCCGCTCTGCCACGGCGCCGAGTAGTTGCGGGCGGGGTCGAAGGCCGGGTGCTGGAGCGAGGGGACCATGTTGTGGACGACGTTCGGGATCGCCGACTTGTCGAAGTTCTGGAGGTAGCCGAGGTCGTGCATCTTGTTCGCCATCCAGTCGGTGACGACGAAGATCGAGCGGCCCCCGGACTGGCCCTTGGCCAGCAGCGGCTGCACCTTGCCGAAGAACTCGGCGTTGTCGTTGACGTCCTCGATGTACTTGACCTGGACGCCCGTCGCCTTCTCGAAGTCGGGGACCGTCTTCTTGTCGATGTAGAGCGGCCAGTTGGAGATGGTCAGGCTGCCGCTCGGCTTGCCCTGGAGCTTCACCGTGGTCGACTTGCCGGCGCCACCGCCGCCGCTCTCGATCCCGCTGCTGCCGCAGGCGGCGATTGCGAGGCTGGCGGCGAGGACCGCCGCCGCGACCACGAGCCCGCGAGTTCTGCTTAGCATCTTCAACCTCAACCGCCTCCTCCGGCGAGCGCCGGCTCCGATTCCCGCTCCGCCTGGCGGGCGGCTTCTCCGTTCGATTCGCGCACCACGTGGACGTGCTCGGGCGCCCAGCTCAAGCGTACCGATGCCCCGCCGCCGGGGAGGCGCGCGCGCTCGGCCTCGCTCGCGTTCGGGACCAGCACCGTCATCGAGGTGTCGTCGCGCAGTCGAACCACGATCTGCGTCGACGTTCCCAGGTACACCGAGCTCTCGACCACGCCGTCGATGCTCGACCAGCCGTCCGGCGGCTGGTCCTCGGCGCGATCGATGCGCAGCTTCTCCGGCCGGACCACCGCGTGGCAGCGCTCACCGGCGGCGACGCCGTCGACCGGAGCCGAGACCTCGACGCCGCTGTCGAGCCTGATCGCGCCGCGGCCGTCGCCGCCGACCGAGCTGACCGTCCCGGGCATCAGGTTCGAGACGCCGATGAAGCCGGCGACGAACGTCGTCGCCGGGCGCTCGTAGACGGTCTCCGGCACGTCGACCTGCTCGACCCGCCCGTGGTTCATGACCGCGATCCGGTCGGACATCGTCAGCGCCTCCTCCTGGTCATGGGTGACGTAGACGAACGTGATCCCGACCTCGCGCTGGATCCGCTTCAGCTCGAGCTGGAGCCCCTTGCGCAGCTTCAGGTCGAGCGCCCCGAGCGGCTCGTCGAGGAGCAGCACCTTCGGCAGGTTGACCAGGGCCCGGGCGAGCGCGACGCGCTGCTGCTGGCCGCCGGAGAGCTGGCTCGGCTTGCGGTTCATCTCCGCCGCCAGCCCGACCCGCTCGAGCTCGGCGGCGACCCGCCGGTCGAGCTCCGCCCTCGGGACCCGCTTCCGCCGCAGGCCGAAGGCGACGTTGTCGCGGACGCTGAGGTGCGGGAAGAGCGCGTAGCTCTGGAAGACGGTGTTGGTCGGGCGCCGGTTCGGCGCCAGTCCGGCGACGTCGTCTCCGTCGATCGTGATCCGCCCGGCGGTCGGCTGCTCGAACCCGGCCAGCATCCGCAGCGTCGTCGTCTTCCCGCAACCGCTCGGGCCGAGCAGGGTGAAGAACTCGCCCTCGCGGAGCGCGAGGCTGACGTCGTCGACGGCGACGACCTCGGCGAACCGCTTCGTCACCCGCTCGAGCTCGACGCAGGGGCGCGCCGCGCCCATGCCGTCGCCCGCCTCCATGCCGGCTCCCTCGACGATGCTGTCCTCGCTCACCGCTTCGATTCCGCGAATGCGTTGCCCCGGCGCCAACCCGGCACCCGACGGGGACGAACTATGTCCCAACCGACGAACTCGTGCAACTGGCGGATGTCACAACCTTTCGGGGCTGATTGTACGAACCGGCCATCAAGCTGGCCATTATTCAGCCCCGGTCGCGTTGCGGAGACGCCAGGTTGTCTATACCGTTGTCCTAACCGCCCCCGATCGCGAAGGAGAGTCATGGCCACCACCAGCGTCGCGCCTGCAACTGGCGCCGGCACCCTCCAGGAGCTCGCCCGCCAGCACCTGTGGATGCACTTCACCCGGATGGGGGGCTATGACGATCGGCACGAGGTGCCGATCATCGTCCGCGGCGAGGGGCCGTACGTCTGGGACGAGCACGGCAACCGCTACCTCGACGGGCTCTCGGCGCTGTTCTGCGTCAACGCCGGGCACGGCCGGACCGAGCTCGGCGACGCCGCCGCGCGCCAGGTGGCCGAGCTCGACTTCTATACGGTCTGGAGCTACGCCCATCCCCGAGCGATCGAGCTGTCGGCGCGGCTGGCCGAGCTCGCCCCCGGCGACCTCAACCGCGTCTTCTTCACCTCCGGCGGCTCGGAGGCGATCGAATCGGCGATCAAGCTGTCGCGCTCGTACCACCAGCACACCGGCAATCCGCGCAAGCACAAGTTCATCACCCGCGAGGTCGCCTACCACGGGACGACGCTCGGGGCGCTCGCGGCGACCGGGATCTCGGCGCTGCGCTACGAGTTCGAGCCGCTCGTCCCGGGCGGGACCCAGGTCCCGAACACCAACAGCTACCACTGGCCCGAGGACCGCGACCCGCTTTGGGCGGCCGAGAAGATCGCCGAGAAGATCGAGTACGAGCACCCCGACACCGTCGCCGCGGTGATCCTCGAGCCGGTCCAGAACGCCGGCGGCTGCATCCCGCCGCAGGACGGCTACTTCCAGCGGGTGCGGGAGATCTGCGACGAATACAACGTCCTGCTGATCTCCGACGAGGTGATCTGCGCGATGGGGCGCCTCGGCCACTGGTTCGGCAGCGAGCGCTACGGCTACCAGCCGGACCTGGTGACGATGGCGAAGGCGATCACCTCCGCGTACGTCCCGATGGGCGCGGTGGTCGCCTCCGACCGGATCGCCGAGCCGTTCATGAGCGGCAAGGAGATGTTCACCCACGGCTTCACCTTCGCCGGGCACCCGGTCGCCTCCGCGGTGGCCCTTGCCAACATCGACCTGTTCGAGCGCGAGGACCTCAACGGCCACGTGCGCGCGAAGGAGGGCGAGCTGCGGTCGATGCTCGACTCGCTGCGCGACATTCCGATCGTCGGCGACGTTCGCGGCGCGGGGTTCTTCCACGCGATCGAGCTGGTTAAGGACCAGGAGACCAAGGAGAGCTTCAACGACGAGGAGTCCGAGTCGCTGCTCCGAGGGTTCCTGTCCGGCGAGCTCTATCGACGCGGGCTGATCTGCCGGGCCGACGACCGCGGCGACCCGGTGATTCAGCTCTCGCCTCCGCTTGTCTGCGACACCGAGCAGTTCGAGGAGATGGAGGGCGTGCTGCGGCCGGTGCTGACCGAGGCGGCGGAGAAGATGCGGGGCTAGCGCTAGGCCTCCGGGTGAGCCGAGCAAGCAGCAAGCAGCAAGCAGCAGGCAGCCGTTGGCGTCGGTGGCTGCTCGCTGCCCGCTGCTCGCTGCCCGCCGCGTAGCGCATGCTCACGGTCGGCGAACTGGTCTCCGACTGCGGCCTCGACCTCGTCGCCGGGGCTGCGGGCGCCGACCGGACGATCCGCTGGGTCCACATATCGGAGCTCGAGGATCCGACCCGCTGGCTGTCGGGCGGCGAGCTCCTGCTGACGACCGGCATCCAGCTCTCGAGCCCGGCGCGGCAGCGCCGCTTCGCGGACCTGCTCGCCGACCACGGCCTCGCCGGGCTCGGGCTCGGAACCGGCTTCGCGCACCGCCGGATTCCGAAGGCGCTCGCGACCGCCGCCGCGGAGGCGGAGCTGCCGCTGTTCGAGGTGCCCTACGAGATGCCGTTCATCGCGATCACCGAGCGCGCGTTCACGCGCCTGGTCAACGACCAGTACGACGTCCTGCGCCGCGACTCGGCGGTCCACGAGCAGCTCGAGCGGCTGGTGATCGAGGGCCGCGGGCTGGAGGCGATCGTGGTCGCGATCGCCGGCGCCGCGGGCGGGACGGCAGTGGTCCACGACGCCGGCGGCGCGGGGATCGCCGCGCATCCCCAGCGCGGTGAGCTCGACGCCTCGGCGCGTCAGGCGCTCGGCGAGGAGGTCGCGCGGCGCGGGGCGACGGCGTCGGTCGGCCCATTCGAGCCCGCCAGCCTCGTCGGCCGCGCGATCTCGGTTCCCGTTCCGGGCCGACGCGGCGGCTCGCCGGTAGCCTGGCTGACGGTCGCCGCCGACCGCGGCCAGCTCGCCGAGTTCGAGCGCCTGGTGGCGCGGCACGCGGCGATGGCGGTCGGGCTCGAGCTGATGCGCGAGCGGGTGGTCCACGAGACCGAGCGGCGGCTCGCGGGAAACGTCCTCGCCGCCGCCCTCAGCGGCCGCCTCGACCCGGAGGAGGTGCAGGGACGGCTACGGCCGTTCGGCGTCGGCGAGAGCGCTGCGCTGCTGCTCTACGAGCTCGAGGACCCGGAGGCAGCGGAGGCGCCGCTCGAGGCGGCCCTAGCCGCCGCCGGCAGCGGCGGCCTGGTTGCGGTCACCACGTCGGCTTCCCGGCCGTTCCTGTGCGCGGTGGTCGACGGGGCCGGCGCCGACCCGATCGATACGGCGCGCGCGACGCGTGACGATCTCGCCCGGCGCGCCGCGCCGGTCCGGGTCGCGGCGAGCCGCGTCCTCCCGGTCGGCTCGCTGCGCCGCGCCTTCCACGAGGCTCGCTGCGCGCTCGAGGCGACCGCGGTCCGAAACGGCACTGCCCCCGAGGTCGCGACCCACGAGGACCTCGGCGCTTTCACGCTGCTGCTCTCGCTCCAGGACGACGAGGCGCTCCGCGCCTACAGCGATGGCATCCTCGAGCCGATCGACGGCACCGAGGGCGAGTACGGCGACGAGCTGCTGCGCTCGCTCGAGGCGTTCATCGAGCACAACGGAAACTGGGAGCGGGCGGCGCGCGACCTCTACTGCCACCGGCACACGCTCCGCTACCGAATCCGCAAGGTCGAGGAGCTCACCGGCCGCGACCTCTCGCGGGCCACCGATCGGATCGAGCTGTGGCTCGCGCTCCGCGCGCGGGAGTTGGTGCGATGAGCAGGCAGCGAGCAGCGAGCAGCGAGCAGCCCTCCCCTCCCAAGCTTGCTGCTTGCTGCTGGCTGCTTGCCGCATGCCCTGGGGGCCGCTCGTGAGGGTCGCCGTGCTCGGCGCCGGCGGGACCATTGCGCCGGCGATCGTCCGGGACCTCGGCGAGTCGGAGGAGGTCGACTCCCTCGACCTGCTCGACATCGACGCCGAGCGAGCTGCGACGGTAGCGGAGCTCCACGGCAACGGGAAGGCGACGGCCGCCGCAGTCGACGCCCGAGCCGGCGGCGCCCTCGCCGCCGCCCTCGACGGCGCCGGGGTGCTCGTCAACGCGGCCAGCTACCGCGTCAATCTCGACGCGATGCGGGCCGCGCTCGCCGCCGGCTGCCACTACCTCGACCTCGGCGGGCTCTACCACATGACCGCCCGCCAGCTCGAGCTCTCCGACGAGTTCGAGCGGGCGGGGCTGCTCGCGCTGCTTGGGATCGGCTCCGCCCCCGGCAAGACCAACCTGATGGCCCGCGTGGCTGTACGCGAGCTCGGCGGGGTCGACGAGATCCGGGTCTCGGCCGCGGGGCGCGACCTCGACCCGCCGGCCGGCTTCAGCCTCCCGTACTCGCTGCGGACCATCCTCGACGAGCTGACGATGGCGCCGATCGTCGTCCGCGACGGCAAGGCCACCGAGGTTGCCGCGCTCGAGCCGGGCGGCAGCGTCGACTTCGGCGCCGAGATCGGCGTCGCCGAGGTGATCCACACCCTGCACTCGGAGATGCTCACCTTCCCGACCAGCTTCGGCTGCCGCGAGGCGAGCTTTCGCCTTTCGCTCGCGCCGGGCGCGGTCGAGCGGGTCCGCGAGCTCGCCGGCGCCGCGGACCAGGACGTCGACGCGGCCGCGCGCGAGGTCGCGCCGCCGTCGCCGCGGACGGTG
>JBKPNB010000279.1:0-12860 GCA_046732395.1 Actinomycetota bacterium
CGCCGATACCGCTCGAGGCCCCGGTGATGAGGAGGACCGGCCCGTCGTTCACCGGCGCGATTCTAGGAGGGAGTCGCGCGCTCGCCGCCGAGCCCGGCGAGCTTTCGGAGGAGGACCCTCAGCGTTTCGACCTCCGCGGCCGTCAGCGGCGCGAACAGGTCATTGGCCATCGCCATCGCCGTCCCTTTGGCCCGCTGGAGCGTCCGCCTCCCCTTCGCGGTGAGGTGAACCGCGTGCTTCCGCCGGTCGTCGGGGTGGGGCCGGCGCTCGGCGAGGCCCATCTCCTCGAGCTCGTCGATCACCGCCACCATCGAGCTGGGGTCGACGAGCGAACCGCGGACGAGATCGCGCTGGGTGGTCCCCGGGTGGGCGTCGATCAGGTTGAGGATCCCGAAGTGACGCGGCAGGAGCCCGAGGGGCTCGAGCGCCCGGGTGAAGAGGTAGGCGGTGCGCTGGCCGTGCCACGAGAGCAGGAAGCCCGGGGCGCTGGCGAGCGGCTCGGGGGGAGGGTTGTCGAAGCGCATCGCGGGCATGCTTTAGTTAACTATACGTTAACTGAACCGTTTGTGCTACAAACCGTTCGTACGCCACAGCGATGAGTTTCGGACTCGGCCGTGGTCGTAGCGCCCAACCTGTCGTTCGGCCCGATCCCGTTCGTCGTAGAAACAAACAACCGCCCTTTTCGCTCAGGAGGCTCCTCGTATGTCATCGCTCACCCGCTGGGTCCTCGGCCACAAGCGCATCATCGTCGTCTTCTGGGTGGCGCTGACGGTGATCGGGATCGCCTCGGTCAACTCGGCGACGAAGGCGATGGACCAGAAGTTCTCGGTGCCCGGGAAGGAGGGCTGGGAGACGAACGTCACGATCGCCCAGCTCTTCGGCGGATCCGGCGGCGACACCGCCCCGATCGTCCCGGTGGTGACGCTCCCCCACGGCAAGACGGTCTCCTCGCCGGGCGTCCACCGCCAGCTCGCCGCCGCCGACCGCCGCCTCGAGCAGGTGCTGCCCGGCGCGCGACTCGCCTCCTACGCCTCGACCGGCAACTCGGCGTTCGTCTCGCCCGACCGGCGCACCACCTTCGCGATCGTCTATCCGCGCCCGGACCCGAACGCGATCTTCGGCGAGAACACCCAGGCGGCGAAGCGGGCGACGGCGGCGATGCGCTCGGTGAAGATCGACGGCGCCGCCGTCCACGTCAGCGGCCTGGACGCGCTCCAGAACGACGCCGGCAGCGGCGGCACCGGCGTCCTGCTCGAGTCGGTCCTCGGCGGCCTCGGCGCCCTCGTCGTGCTCGCCTTCGTCTTCGCCTCGCTCCTCGCCTTCGTGCCGATCCTGATGGCGATCGTCTCGATCATGACCACCTTCCTGCTCGTCTGGGGCCTGACGTCGATCACCGACGTCTCGCCGGTGGTCCAGTTCCTGATCGCCCTCGTCGGCCTCGGTATCGCGATCGACTACTCGCTGCTCGTCGTCTCGCGCTGGCGCGAGGAGCGGGCCCACGGCCGCACCGGCGACCAGGCGGTCCAGCGGGCGATGGAGACGGCCGGACGCGCGGTCGTCTTCAGCGGCACCACGGTCGCGATCGGCCTGCTTGCGATGGTCGCCCTGCCGGTCCCCTTCCTGCGCAGCATGGGCTACGCCGGCCTGCTGATCCCGCTCGTCTCGACCCTGGTGGCGATCACGCTGCTGCCGGTGGTCCTGTCGAAGGTCGGATCGCGGCTCGACTGGCCCCACGTCCGCAGCGACGACAAGGCGAGCCGCGCCTGGACCCGCTGGGCCGAGGCGGTCGTCCGCCGGCGCTGGATCGCCGCCGGCGCCGCCGTCGCGATCCTGGCGGCGCTGATCGTCTCCGCCACCGGCCTCACGCTCGGCGATTCGAGTCCCGACACGCTCGCCAGCCGCGGCTCGGCGAAGGTCGGGCTCGATCAGCTCGAGCGGTCGGGGATCGGCTCCGGCGCCCTGCTGCCGAGCGAGATCATCAGCCGCGAGACGAACCCGAATCGCGTCGCCTCCGCGGTCGGCAACGTGCCGGGAGTCCACGGCGCCGCGGCGCCCGACTCCTCGCAGTGGCGGACCAAGGGCTACGCCGAGACGCTCGCCTTCTCGCGCGATGACGACTCGACCTCGGCCGGGCGCGCGACGCTCGACCGGATCCGAAGCTCCGCCCACGGCGCCGGCCGCGACGTCAGCGTCGGCGGCCTGCCGGCCCAGAACGTCGACTTCATCAACGCGGTGTACGGCGGCTTCCCGCTGATGATCGCCCTGATCGCGACGATCACCTTCATCCTGCTGGCGCGCGCGTTCCGCTCGCTGCTGCTGCCGCTGAAGGCGGTGGTCCTGAACGTGGCCAGCGTCGCCGCGGCCTGGGGCGTGATCGCGCTCGTCTGGCAGAACGGCCACGGCTCGAGCCTGCTCTGGAACATCGACGCCACCGGATCGGTCCCCGCCTGGATACCGCTGATGGTGTTCGCGTTCCTGTTCGGCCTGTCGATGGACTACGAGGTGTTCATCCTCACCCGGATGCGCGAGGAGTACGACAACACCGGCGACACCAGGCAGGCGGTGGTGCGCGGGATCGGCCGCACCGGGCGGCTGGTCACGAGCGCCGCGCTGATCCTGTTCCTCGCCTTCGTCGCCCTAGCCTCCGGGCCCGGGACCGATCTGAAGATGTTCGCCACCGGCCTCGCGGCTGGGATCCTCCTCGACGCCACGGTGATCCGCGCCCTGTTGGTGCCGGCCGCTGTCTCGCTGTTCGGCCGCTGGAACTGGTGGCTGCCGACCTGGCCCGCGCGCCTGCTCCGGGTCGAGCCGTCGACGCCGCGCCTCGCCGAGGCGAAGGACGGTTGACCTCGGCGGCTCGCCGCGGATAGGCTCGGCGAGCCGGGAATCGAGCGAAGGAGAGGAACATGCACGCACGGATAGCCCGATTCGAGGGCTCCGACGCCGCGACCCTCGAGGAGACCGCATCGCGGATCCAAAGCGAGGGCGAGGAGGCCGGCGGGCCGCCGGAGGGGGTTCCGGCCACCGGCTTCATGCTGCTGACCGACAAGGAGAACGGCGTCGCGATGGCGATCACCCTGTTCGACAACGAGGAGGACATGCAGAAGGGACACGAGGCCCTGACCGCCATGACCCCGCCCGCCGGCGGCATGGGACAGCGGACCTCGGTCGAGATGTACGAGGTCCCGGTCAGTTTCCAGCAGCAGTAGCGGCGCGGGGCCGCCGAGGCGGTCCTGCGGATAGGGCGAGCGAGACCGCCCTGCGATAATCGCGGGTCCTCCGATGGACCCCGACCGCAAGCGGAAGATCCGTTTGGTCGTGGCGCTCAGCGCCGCTGTGCTGCTCGCCGCCGGCCTCGTCTACACCTCGTTCAACGCGTCGAACGAGGCGAAGGAGCCGTCGCAGTTGCTGACGGCCCAGCCGGGTCAGACCTATGACCTGACCGGCGTCGTCGTCCCCGGTTCGGTCCGCCACCAGGGCTCGCGCCTCGACTTCCGGGTCGAGGACCGGGCCGGCGACGGGCACGCCTCGATCCCGGTCCGCTACTCGGGCGAGATCCCGGATCCGTTCCGCGGCGGGCGCGAGATCATCGTCACCGGCCGGCTCGAGAACCGGGCCCTCGTCGGCCAGCGCGACAGCCTGATCACGAAGTGCCCGTCGAAGTTCACGACCGAGGCCCAGCAGGATCCCGAGCACGTGGTGATCACCACCGGCAGGAGCTAGCGCGGGGGCCATGGTCGGACTGGGCTCCGCCTGCCTGATCGTCGCCTTCGTCGTCGCGCTCTACGCGCTCGGCGCGGCTGTCGTCGGAGCGCTCGGCGGCGATCGCCGCGTCGTCGACTCCTCCCGGCGCGCGGTCTACGGGCTCTGCGCGCTGCTCACGATCTGCGTGATCGTCGTCGAGGCGGCGTTCGCGCGCACCGACCTCTCGCTGGCCGTGGTCGCCGATCACTCCTCGGCGACGACGCCGGCCTTCTACCGCTTCACCGCCATGTGGTCGAGCCAGGAGGGCTCGCTGCTCTTGTGGGCGTGGGTGCTCTCGATCGCCTCCTCGGCGGTGCTCTTCGCCACCCACCGCCGCCACCGCGAGATCGTCCCCTGGGCGACGGCCGTGCTGATGGGGCTCGCCGCGTTCTTCACCGGACTGATGCTGTTCGACGCCAGCCCGTTCGCCCGGCTCGACCCGCCGGCGGTCGCCGGGGTGGGGCTCGAGCCGCTGCTCCGCCACCCGGCGATGGCCGTGCATCCGCCGATGCTCTACTCGGGCTACGTGATGTTCTCGATCCCGTTCGCGTTCGCGATCGGGGCGCTCATCACCCGCAAGCTCGACGCGAGCTGGATCCGCGCCACCCGCCGGTTCGCGCTGATCGCCTGGCTCTGCCTGACGGTCGGGGTCCTGCTCGGCGCCCGCTGGTCCTACTCCGAGCTGGGCTGGGGCGGCTACTGGGGCTGGGACCCGGTCGAGAACGCCTCGCTGATGCCGTGGCTCGCAGGCACCGCCTTCCTGCACTCGATCATGGTCCAGGAGAAGCGGGGGATGCTGAAGGTGTGGAACGTCTCGCTGATCTGCGGGACGTTCGCGCTGGCGCTGCTCGGGACGTTCCTGGTCCGGTCCGGGATCCTGGAGTCGATCCACGCGTTCGGCGCCTCGACGGTCGGCGGGCCGCTGCTGGCGCTGATCGCGCTGGTCGTCGTCGGCTCCGCGCTCTTGATCATCTCCCGCGTCCCGGATCTGCGCTCGGAGAAGCGGATCGAGTCGCTGGCCTCGCGCGAGGCGGTCTTCCTCGTCAACAACTTCCTGCTCCTGGGGCTCTGCGCGGTGATCTTCTGGGGGACCTTCTTCCCGCTCATCTCCGAGCTCTTCACCGGCACCAAATCGTCGCTGGCGGCGCCCTGGTTCGACCGCTACACGACACCGCTCGCGATCCTGCTGGTGCTGTTCACGGGGATCGGGCCGCTGCTCGCCTGGCGGCGGGTGAGCGCGGCGGCGATCTGGCGGGTGGTGGCGCGCCCGGCGGCGGTCGCGGCGGCGATAACGCTCGCCGTCGCGCTCCTCACCGACGCCGCGTCTGCGCCGCTGGCGCTCGTGATGTTCGCGTTCGCCTCGTTCGCGCTGGCGGCGATCGGGCAGGAGTTCGTCCGCGGCGCGAGCGCGAACCGCTCGCTCGGCGGCGGCTCGTGGCCGCGGGCGCTGGCCGCGGTGGTGTCGCGAAACCGGCGCCGCTACGGCGGCTACGTGGTCCACGCCGGCCTCGCGATCGCGCTGATCGCGGTCGCCGCCTCCTCGAGCTTCCAGACCAGCCGCGACCTGCGGCTGCGGCCGGGGCAGTCGGCCCAGGTCGGCGACTACCGGGTCCACTACGTCCGGCCGACCTCGGAGATCAGCCCGGTCGAGCAGCGGCTCACCTTCGGCGCCGTCCTCGACGTCAGCCGCGACGGCCAGCACTACACCACCCTGACGCCGTCGCGGAACTACTACGCGTCGACCACGGTGGCCCCGGGGACCGGGCCGGTGCGCAGCTTCTTCGCCGGCAACGCGACCAGCGAGGTCGGCCGCAAGACCGAGCCGAGCGGCGACGTGTGGACGGCGATGCAGCCGGAGCTCGGGTCGCTGAACCCGATCATCAACGGCGCCGACCGCCGGCTCGAGCGGCTCGGGGGCTCGATCCGGCCCGGCGACTCGAGGGCTCAGGCCCAGTACGGCTACGCCCAGGGGCTCGCGATCCGCGGGATCGCCGACTACTACCTGAAGCACACCCCGCCCGCCGACTTCCGAGTCAACGTCAACCCGCTGGTGATCTGGATCTGGATCGGCGGCGCGATCGCCGTCGCCGGGGCGCTGATCGCGGTCTGGCCCGCGCCCGAGGCCCGCCGCCGCCGCGTCGCCGACGTCTACGCCGCCCGCCTCGCCCGCGAGCTGGGGCGGGCGTAGGTCCGACGGCGATCGGCTGAGCTACGGACAGGTGGGACCGGCGCAGGTGGCGAAACGGTCGAGCTGCGCCTCGAGATGCGGGTCCAGCCTGTTCCTCGCGTGGGTCTCGCCGGGATCGACATTGAGGTCGTAGTCCTCGACGAATCCGTCCTGCCAGTGGATGTAGTGCTGCTTCGGACGCCAGATCGCGGTCCACGCCGGGACCTCGTGCCCGGGCCTGGGTGTCCATGACCTCAGCATCTCGAGCAGGAGGCGCTCGCGCCCGGTCGGGGCGAGCAGGGTTCGACCGTCGACGACGTAGCCGGGCGAGACGCCGGTGGCCTCGTAGATGGTCGGCGCGATGTCGATATTTGCGACCAGCGCGTTGCTCACCGTGCCGGGCGCGATGTGTCCCGGCCAGCGCGCGTAGAGGGGCACCTGTACCGAGGCCGTGTAGGGCCACCCCTTGCTCATCAGCTTGTGCTCCCCCAACTGGAACCCGTTGTCGGAGATGAAGAACGCCAAGGTGTTCTGGTCCTCGCCGTATGCGCGCAGATTGGCGAACACCGAGGCGATCATCTCATCGAGTGCTTGGATCTCGGGCGCCGCTTGCCGCCACACCCTCGGGGGATCCGGCGGCCAGTAGAAGGCGGCGGTCGTCTGGACCGCGGGTTCCTTGTCGGTCAGGTCCTTCTCCTCGAATCCCGGTGTGGGCTCGAAGGCCGGGATCTGTTGCGGAATGGCGGGGGAGACCGTGTAGGGCTTGTGCGGAGAGTGCGGGGCAAGGACCAGCGCCCAGGGCTGGGAGTCGTCTTGCTCGGAGAGGCTGAGGAAGTATTTGGCGGAGGCGGCGGTGCGGCGGGGATCGTCGGGATCGTCGAGGGGCCAGTTGCGGCGGAAGTCGAAATTCGGAGCGTCCTTCGTCGACGTTCCGTTCAGGTACTTCCCGGCGATTCCGGTCAGGTACCCGGCGTCGTGCAGATAGCGCTGCCAGGTCTTGGAGGCGTCCAACCCCTCGCCGTGGTTCTTCACCACCCCGTGGTTATGGGCGTATTGGCCTGTGAAGATCGAGGAGCGGGAGGGACAGCAAAGCGGCGTGGTCACGAACGCGCGCACGAACTGCTCGCCGCCCTGTCCGAACTCACGCTGGGCGGCGGGCATCAGGCCCATCGTGTCGTAACGCTGATCGTCGGTGATCACGACCAGGATGTTCGGAGGCTGCAAGACCTGGGCAGCGCCCCCCTGCGTACCGACACCCGAGAGCGTCAGCGCGACCGAACCCAGGCACGCGACCACGAACAGCCCCACTTGCATCTTTCGGGGCGTATGGAAAGTCTCACCAGTCCCCAGAGGCCGACCCTAGCATCGCCGGGACCCTCGAACCAGGGGTGAGCGATTCGTTTTGTCGCGGGCAGCGGCTGACCCGGCCGCCTTGACAGCGGCATCCGGCGTCAACTACATTCGCTTCGATGGAGAGGGGGCTTCGCGCGGTGGTGGCAACCGCGACGGTGGTGTCGCTCCTGACCGCGGGCGGCATCGCGACCGCGAAATCGCCTCCAAAGGTTGATCACGGCCACCGCAACGGGGATGCGCGCGACCGTGGCGACCCGGGCCTGAGCCTCCATCGGCTGGAGATCGCGCTGCTCGGCCGCGCTCACGCTCGCGAGCACGCGGAACTCCGCCAGGCTGAGCGCAGGGACATGTTCGACCCCTCCCAGTTCGAGCCGAGCGTCGCGCCGGCGGCGGCGGGTCCGCCCGACCAGGTGGGCGCCTGGACTACGGCGCCCTTCGAGCTTCCCAACTATGCCATCCACGCGGTCATGCTCCCGACCGGCAAGGTCTTCTTCTTCGGATACCTGGAGGGCTCGCCAACCTTCGCCGGGCGTGCGGCCGTGTGGGACCCCGCGCTCGGCACCGGGCCGGATTCGTTCACCGTGGTCAACCCGCCGAAGGCGGACGTCGACGGCGACGGGCACTTCGAGCCGGCGCCCATCTTCTGCGGCGGGCAATCGCTCATGGCGGACGGTTCCGTGTTCGTCACCGGCGGAAAGCTGCCCGCTCTCTATCCGAAGCCCCGCGGTCCCGACTTCGCCTTCCGCTTCGACCCCTGGACGGAGACCTGGACGCGGGAGCCGCGCATGCTGGCGGGCCGCTATTACCCGTCCCAGGTTCTGCTGCCCGACGGCCGCACCCTGATCCTGTCCGGCTTCACGGAGGCCGCGCCCGGCGGCGTCAAGAACCCATATCTCGAGTCCTACACGCCCGACGACAACGACGCCGACGCGAAGGGCACGATCCGGCACCTGACGAGCGGCGACCGCGACGTCGGCCTTTATCCGCACCTGTTCGTCCTCCCCGACGGCAACGTGCTGATGGCTGGGCCGCGGGAGCAGGACTCGGCGGTTCTGAACACCGACACCTTCACCTGGGACAGGGAGCTCCCGCAACCTGCGCTCACACGCACCAGGGGCACCGCCGTTCTGCGCCCGCAGGGACCCGACGGATCCTGGGAGGTCACCCAGATCGGTGGCTACGACAACCAGCGGCGTGACGCCGCGGGCAACACGATCCCGGCCGCATCGAGCGAGACCATCGACGTCAGCCAGCCCCATCCGAAGTGGGTACCGGATGCCTCGCTCAATGTGGCGCGGGCACATCACAACACCGTGCTACTGCCCGACGGGTCGATGGTCACGATCGGCGGGGGAATCGGCGACGGCGCGGTGGGCGGACACTTCGCCGCGACCCTCGAGCAGCGCCAGGTCGAGCTCTACGACCCCGCGACGGACACCTGGCGGCTCGGCCCCTCGCAGCAGGAGACCCGCGCCTATCACTCCACCGCGGTGCTGTTGCCGAGCGGTCAGGTCTGGTCGTCGGGCGACAACGGAAATCCCCCCGGGGCAACCACCGACACCGCCGAGATCTACTCGCCCCCCTACCTCTTCAAGGGAACGAGACCGGTGATCACGAGTTCGCCCGCTGCGGTCGCCTATGGCGAGCGATTTCGGATTCGGACAAGGGACGGAGTGGGCGAGAGGGCGGTGCTGATCGCCCCGGGATCGACTACCCACGCCACCGACATGAACCAGCGCCTCGTGCCGCTGAAGCTGAAGGACTACACCCCGGGGGTGGGCCTGAACGTCTTCGCCCCCCCGAACGCAGCCGTGGCGCCGCCCGGCTATTACATGGTCTTCGTGATCGACAGCACCGGCGTGCCGTCGAAGGCCGAGTGGGTCCGGCTCGGCTGACGCCCGCCGCGCCGGCCTTATCGACTAACGAGCGCCTGAAACTCCGGGTCGTCGGCGAGCGAGGCGAAGTCCTCGTCCTCGCGGGCATACTCGGCGACGCCGGGGTCGCGCTCGATCGCCTCCCGCAGGCGGACGAGCGCCGTCGCGCGGTCGCCCTCGGTGGCCTCGAAGCAGGCGAGCTCGTAGCGGACCCCGGCGCTGTCGGGATATGCGGCGAGCGCCTCGTCGAGGAGCTCGCGGGCGCGGTCGGCGTCGCCCGCCTTGCGCGCCGCGCCGGCCCGGAACGTCCACTCCCACGCCGACGGCTCGAAGGTCGGCGGGCCGCCGAAGCTGAGCACGGTCGTGCCCCCCTCGGCGGCGACCGCGTGCCTGTGCGAGGCGGGGTCGGGGACGAAGACGTAGGTCCCGGCCGGGGCGTCGATCTCCTCGCCGTCGATGGTGAACGTCGCCCGGCCGCGGTGGACGAAGTAGAGCTCCTCGTGGGCCAGCACCGGGTTTTCGGTGTGCGGCTCGACGACGTCGTGCCCGGGCTCCTCGGCGGTGTAGGCGTTGGTCCCGAACGCGTGGATGCCGAGGGTGGCGCGGACGGGATGCCAGGTGAGCGTGGCCGGGCCCGGGAGGGCCTCGACCTCGTCGACGTGGACGGCCCGGGGCGGGCGCTTTGCGCTGTCGGCGCTCATCGACCTCAGCCTATCCAGCGCGCCCCGGCCTAGCCTTGGTGCCATGGAGTACGTCGTGCTGGCGCTGGTGGTGATCGCGCTCGTCGCCTTCGTCGCCGCTCCCATGCGCCGCCAGCGCGAGCCGCAGACCGCCGACCTCGAGCGGCTCAGGGCCCGGGTCGGCGAGCTCGAGGCGCGCAAGGAGGCGAAGTACCGCGAGATCCGCGACGCCGAGCTCGATCGGGCGGCCGGCAAGCTCGACGAGACGGACTTCGCCGCGGTCGACGCCGAGCTCCGCCGCGAGGCGGTGGCGATCCTCCAGGACCTCGACGCCGCCGAGGCCGAGCTGCGGCGCGTGGGCGCCGTCTAAACTCTCGCACCGATGACAGCGGTACTCGAAGTCGTCCAGGTGATCATCTCGATCGTCCTGGTCTTCCTCATCCTCCTCCATTCCGGGAAGGACACCGGGCTCTCCGGCGCGTTCGGAATCGGGCAGACCGGGAGCGCGTTCGGCGGCGGCTCGCTGGTCGAGCGCAACCTCGACCGCTGGACGATCTTCTTCGCGATCCTGTTCGTCGTCAACACGATCGTCCTGCTGAAGCTCTGACCTGGCGCCATGCGTTCGGCGCGTGCGATCGCGGCCGGCCTCGCCGTCGCGGCGCTCGCGACGGTGGCCTCGGGATGCGGTTCGGATGGCGCCAGCCCGATCGCGGCCGCCGGCGCGGAGCCGCAGCCGCGGGGGGCAATCACAATCGCAGTCCCGGCGCCGCCGCACGAGCTCGATCCGCTGCTCGCGACCGCGCCGGTCGATCGGCTCGTCACCCGCCAGCTCTACGAGCCGCTCGTCGAGCGACTGAGCGGCCCCTACGACGACGTCCGCGAGCTGCCCGGGCTCGGGCTCTCGGTCAAGCCCGCTGAGGGCGGAAAGCTGTGGCGGATCCGGCTCCGATCCGGGATCCGCTTCCAGGACGGCTCGCCGTTCGAAGCGAGCGCGGTGGTGGCGAACGCCGAGCGGTGGCGGACGACCGCCGCCGGACAGGCGCTGCTTCCCGGCCTCGCGACCACCAACGCCCCGCGCCCCGACCTCGTCCGGCTGATCTTCGACCGCCCGCTCCCCGATCTGCGCCGCCGTCTCGCCTCGCCGAGACTCGGGATCGTCTCGCCCAGCGCGCTCAGGCCCCGCTCGGGCATCGACGCAACGCTGGCCAGCTCGGGCGGTGCCGGCACCGGAGCCTTCACGCTCCGGTCGGGAACCGGGGCGAGCGCCGTTCTCGCCCGCAACACGGGCTGGTGGGGGACCCCTCAAGGGCTCGGTCCGGCCTTCGATCAAATCGGGCTGCGGGTCGTGCCCAGCGCCGGCCAGCGGCTGCGGCTACTGCGCCGCGGCGACGTCGAGGCCGCCTGGGGGCTGCCGGGACCCGTCGCAAGCCGGTTGCGCCGCGACCCGCTGCTCAGCGGGCTCCCGGCGCCGGGCGGGGCGTCGATCGGCCTCGAGCGCTCGGTCCGCGGGATCGAGGCGGCGAACCCGCCGCCGCGGCTCTCCGCCGTCTGGTTGACCCGGATCAACGCCGGCTGAGGCGGATTGCCGGACAATGGCGAGAGGCCGCCTTCTGACGGCCTCCCGCGCTGATGGGCCGGCCTTGGCGAGGGGCCGCCTGCTGACGACCCCTCGGGTCCCCCACGTACGGGCTCGGCAATCAGCTCTCGGTTGCGACCGAGCCCGGGCCGACGGCGGTCCGCCGCCGGAGCGTCAGACCGGCCGCGCCGAGTGCCGCCATCCCGAGCACCGCGCCGGCGCCGATCATGGCATCCCCCCAGTCGAAGGCGTCCCCGCTGGTGGTGTGGCCGGGGCCGACGTCGACGACGAACGGCACCGCCTTCGATCCGTCCCGATGGAGGACGAGCGCGCCGTACCTATCCGACGCGGCGCCTGGGCTGGAGGCGGTCGAGCCGGTCGGATTGCCCGGCGCCGCGTAGCCGGCGGCCGCGGCCGGCACCGCGAGGGCCACCACCGCGAGTGCTCCGGCGAGCTTCGCCGTTCCGTGACGGCGGAGCGCGTGCCCCCGGCGCGTGCTGAGCCTGTTCTCTTGCCTTCCGTGCATCTCGCTGGTCCTTCCTGGACGACCGGCGCCCGGGCCGTCGTCCGCGTATTGGGAACCTCTCGACATGCCCGCACGACGGATTCCGCGGCGCCGCTCTTCCGGGCGATAGGGTCGTGTGACGGAACGCACGGAGGCAGCCCGCTCCGACGCCGAGCTCGTCGCCGCCTGCCGCCGCGGCGACGACGCCGCCTGGCGCGATCTCGTCGAGCGCTTCTCGCGCTACGTCTACGCGATCGCAGCGCGCGCCTACTCGCTCAACGCCCGCGACGCAGAGGACGTCTTCCAGGAGGTGTTCGCCCGCGCCTACGAGCGCCTCGACTCGCTCCGCGACGACAGCGCGATCCGCCCATGGCTCGGGCAGCTGACGCGGAACCTCGCCGTCGATCGGCTGCGCAGCAGCGCTCGCGAGGTCCCCATCGACGACCCGGGCGAGGGCCCCGATCCGCGCGACGCGATCGAGGAGATCGAGCAGGCACTGTCGGTTCGCGAGGCGCTCGATCGTCTGCCCGAGACCTGCCGCGAGCTCCTCGATCGGTTCTTCGCGCGCGACGAGAGCTACCGGACGCTTGCCGCCGCCCTCGAGCTCCCACCCGGGACGATCGCCAGCCGGATCTCGCGCTGCCTCGGGAAGCTCGGCGTCGAAATGCGGAAGATCGGACACCCCGCCTTCGTCCAGTGAGTGGAATGCCGACGGAGCCGCGCCGATACGAGGAGGAGCGATTGAGCGAGCTGCTCGCGGCGTTGCCGCCGGCTCCGCCCGACTGGGTCGAGGCGGCCGCCGCGTTGCCCCGAACCCGGCGCGAGGCGGATCGGATCGTCGCCCTCGCCGAGGCGGATCGCGACTTCCGCGAGGCCGCCGTCGCCGACCTCGAGGCCGCGCTGAGGCAGAAGGGCTACGAGCCGACCGAGCGGTTGCTCGGCGCCGTCCGCGACCGGCTTC
>JBKPNB010000280.1:0-3616 GCA_046732395.1 Actinomycetota bacterium
ATGGCTGAGTACACCGTCAAAGTCCGGAGATTCCAACCCGAGACCGGGGAGGGCGCCTACTGGCAGGAGTTCGACGTCGAGCTCGAGGAGTCCCTGTCGGTGCTCGACGCGCTGCTCGAGGCGCGCTCGGTACACGACGGCTCGCTCGCGGTGCGGTGCTCGTGCCGGGCGGCGATCTGCGGCTCGTGCGGGGTGAAGATCAACGGGCAGTCGACGCTTGCCTGCAAGACGAAGCTCCAGGACGCCCAGGATCAGGCGAATAGGGCAGCCGGCGTCCCGCTGCAACCTCGGCCTGAAACCGACCGCGCCGCTCCCGGAGGCGGAGCCGAGGAAGCGGCGCGCCCTGTATTCGAGCCGATCGTCGTCGAGCCGATGGCCAACATGCCGGTGATCAAGGACCTGGTGACCGACATGGAGTCGACCCACTGGGAGAAGGTGCGCCGCGTCACCCCCTGGCTCATCCCCGACGGGCCCGAGCCGGAGCGCGAGTACATCGTCCCGCCGGAGTCGATGATCGACGTCACCCAGTCGATGGCCTGCATCCAGTGCGGGGCCTGCGTCTCCGCCTGCCTGTCGATGGAGGCCGACCCCGACTTCATCGGGCCGGCGGCGCTCGCCAAGGCCTACCGGTTCATCGGCGACCCGCGCGACTCGCAGCGCCGCGAGCGCCTCTACGACCTCGCCCAGGATCCGCACGGAATCTACGACTGCACCCACTGCTTCATGTGCGTCGACGCCTGCCCGAAAGGGGTGGCGCCGATGGACCAGATCATGCGGTTGCGCCGGCTCGCGGCCGACGAGGAGGAGATCGAGGATCTCAACAACGGCCGCCGGCACGAGGCGGCGTTCACGAAGATCATCGAGCGCAAGGGGACACTCGACGAGTCGCTGCTGCTCCAGGAGTCCTACGCGGCGGGCCTTCGCGGCAAGATGATCCCCACCCGCGGGGCGATCGTCGGGCTGATCGGCTCGATCCCGACCGCGATCCGGGGCATCCGGACCGGCAAGATGCGGTCGCTGTCGAAGCTGATCCCCGGCGTGCATCCGAAGCTCCCGGGCGATGCCCAGGGCCGCGTCAAGCGGATCTACGAGCACGCCGAGGAGCACCGGACCCAGCTCAACCTCTACGTCACCGGCGAGGAGGCCGAGGAGGAGATGGCCGAGGTCGACGTCCCCGGCGGCGCCGAGCCGCAGGCGCCGCAGGTGACGGGTACGTGATGAGGTGCTTTAGCACCGAAACAGGCGTGTCAGGCGGCGAAGCCGCCGCAGGTGATTCGTGAAGCTCGCGTACTGGCCCGGGTGCGTCTCGCGCGGGTTCACCCCCGAGCTCCACGGCTCGATGGCGCTCGTCGCCGAGCGGCTCGAGATCGAGCTCGTCGCCCTCGACCGCGCCAACTGCTGCGGGGCGGGGGTGATCGCCGAGCACAACCAGGAGCTCGCCGACACCCTCAACGCCCGCACCTTCGCCCTCGCCCAGCAGACCGGGCTGGCGATGATGAACATCTGCTCCACCTGCCAGGGCGCGATGTCCGAGTGCCAGCAGCGCCTCGACGCCGACTCTGCCTACCGCGCCCACATCAACGAGGCGCTCGCGGGCGAGGACCTCTCCTACGTGCGCGGCAAGGAGGGGTGGACGAACAAGAACTTCCTCTGGGTGCTGGTCGAGGACTACGGCCTCGACCGGCTCAAGGAGCGGGTCCGCCGGCCGCTCGCCGGGCTCCGGGTCGGGCCGTTCTACGGCTGCTACGTCCTCCGCCCCAAGCATCGCCTCGGCTACGAGGAGCACCCCGACCGGGACCTCTACCTCGACTGGGTGATCGAGGCGCTCGGGGGTGAGGTCGTCGCCTACGACGGCGCGCGCCGCTGCTGCGGGTTCCCGGTGATCACGATGAACCGCGAGACCTCGCTGCGCCAGGCGGGGACCCACATCGGCGACGCGATCGACGCGAACGCCGACTGCCTCGTCACCCCCTGCCCGCTCTGCCACCTCAACCTCGACCTCCAGCAGCCGGAGGCGGCGAAGATCGTCGGGCGCGAGCTCGGCCTCGCCGTCCTCCACCTGCCGCAGCTCGTCGGCCTCGCCCTCGGGCTCGAGCCGAAGGAGCTCGGGATGCCCAAGCACATCGCCCCCACCGGCTGGGTCGAGGAGCGGCTGGCGGCGACGGTATGACCGACGAGCGGCAGATCCCCGACCCCTCCCCCGAGGTCTCCCAGCTCGTCCTCCTCGGCCAGCTCGACGACGCGGTCAGGCTGTACGCGAAGCAGGCCGAGATCGACCCCGAGGCCGCCCGCGCGAAGCTCGAGAAACTCGGGATCTAGGAGCCCCGTCCGAGCCGGCGCTCGACCCAGCGGGCGCCGACCGTGTCGGTGAGGCCGTGCGCGAGGATCGATCCCAGGATCGTGAACGCGGCGACCGCGAAGATCACCGGCCGCGCCGGAACGTGCGAGCGCAGGACGAATAGCGCGAACAGCATCGAGGCCGCGCCCTTCGGCCCGAACCAGGCGATGAACGCCTTCTGCGACCCGGGGAGCCGCTCCCGGAGGAACGCGATGGCGATCGCGAGCGGGCGGGCGACGACGAGCGTGAAGACGATGAACAGCGCCAGACGCCACCACTCGCCCCCATAGCCGGTGGCGACGATAAGCGCCCCGAAGACGAAGAAGGTGATCACCTGGAGGATCGCGCTGATGTTTTCGGAGAAGACCACGAACGCGTCTGGGATCTGATGCTCGGCGCGTCCCATGACGATGCCGGCGACGAAGGCGGCGATGAAGCCGTTGCCGATCGTGACGTCGGCGAGCCCGAAGGCGACGAGGCCGAACCCGACGGCGTAGATCCCTTCGTAGCGCGCGGTGATGCCGCCACCCGGCAGATGGTGGTGCAGTCGGCCACCCAGATAGCCGACGACGGCTCCGACGCAGGCCCCGAAAACCGCCTCCCCGAGCAGCTTCGCCGCCGCCTCGCCGGCGTCGCCGCCGGGCTGGGCGAGGACGACGAAGAAAAGGACGAACGGCAGCGCCAGACCGTCGTTGAGGCCGGACTCGAGGTTGAGCGTGTGGCGGACGAGCGCGGGGACCCGTCGGGAGGTGACGACGGCCGAGGTCACGACGGGGTCGGTTGGGGTGAGGACCGCGGCGAGCAGGAACGCCTCGGCCCAGCTCATGACGCCGAACAGCGCGTGGGCGACGATCCCGAGGAGCCCGAGAGTGATCGGCATCGCGAGCACGATCGCCCGAGTCACCGGGCTCCAGTGGACCCGTAGCAGCTCGCGCTCGACGAACAAGCCGTCGGAGAACAGCGTGAGGATCAGGGCCAGCTCGACGAGCTCGACGATGGCCTGATCGCTCGCGTCGACGGTGACGACGCCCGCCTCGGCGAGCACGATCCCAAGCGCGACCGCGAGCACCGAGATCGAGAGGACGGTCCCGTGCATGAGCCCGGAGAGCGCCGCCGCGACCGCCAGCAGCACGCCGAAGACGAGCAGCGCGTCGCCGAAACCGATCGCCATTGACGGCTTATACCGGGCGGGTCAGGCGTCACCGGGTGGGACTACGGCGCTAGGGCGCGTACCAATCCAGGTAGCGGCCGCAGGCGGCCGCGAGCGCGACCTTCGCC
>JBKPNB010000281.1:0-3240 GCA_046732395.1 Actinomycetota bacterium
TCGAGGCCGCGCGCCGGGCCTTCGGCGGCTGGGCGGCGCTCGGGGCCAATGGGCGGCGCGGGCCGCTCGCGCGCCTCGGCGATGCGATTGCCGCCGCCGCCGGCGAGATCGCGCGGGTCGAGGTCGCCGACAACGGCTCGAGCGCCGAGGCGATGAGCGAGCGGGTGATTCCGCGGGCCGGCGAGAATTTCAGCTTCTTCGCACGCTACGCCGCCGAGTCGCTGGCCGAGCCATCGCGGGCGCTGCCCGGTGGCGAGCGCAACTCGGTGCGCCACGACCCGGCCGGGGTCGTCGCCGTCTCGACGCCATGGAACGCGCCGCTGATGCTCGCCACCTGGCGGGTGGCGCCGGCGCTCGCTGCCGGCAACACGGTCGTCCTCAAGCCGCCCGAGTGGGCGCCGCTGAGCGCCTCGCTGCTCGCGGATCTCGCCGCCGAGGCGGGGCTGCCGGCGGGCGTCCTGAACGTCGTCCAGGGCACCGGCGAGGAGGCCGGTGCGCCGCTCACCGGCCACCCGGACATCGACAGGGTCGCCTTCACGGGCTCGCCGACCACCGCCCGCCGCGTCTACCGCGACGCCGCCGCGAACCTCACCCCGGTCTCGTTCGAGCTCGGCGGTAAGTCGCCGTTCGTCGTCCTCGACGACGCCGACCTCGACGCCGCGGCCGCGACCGCCGCCTACCAGTACGACAACGCCGGGCAGGTATGCCTGGCGGGAACCAGGCTGCTCGTCCAGGAATCGATCCACGACGGCTTCCTCGAGCGGTTCCGGGACCGCGTCTCGCGGATCGTGGTCGGCGATCCGCGCGAGCCGGGCACCACCTACGGGCCGCTGATCCACCCGATCGCCCGCGAGCGGGTCGAGGGCCACGTCCGCCGCGCCCGCGAGCGCGGCGCGAGGCTCCTGTTCGGTGGGCAGCCGCTCGGCGGCCTCTACTACGAGCCGACGCTGTTCGTCGACATCCCCCCCGGCGCGGAGATCCTCCAGCGCGAGGTGTTCGGGCCGGTGCTGACGCTCCAGACGTTCGCCGACGACGACGAGGCGGCGGCGATCGCGAACGCCACCGACTACGGGCTCGCGGCGACCGTCTTCACCGGCTCGGAGGAGCGCGCCGGGCGGATGGCCGCGGCGGTGGCCGCGGGCACGATCTGGGTCAACTGCTTCTACGTCCGCGACCTCGAAACTCCGTTCGGCGGCGCGAAGGAATCGGGGATCGGCCGCGAGGGCGGACGCCACTCGTTCGACTTCTACTGCGACGTGAAGACCGTCTGCGAGCGGACCGACCCCTACCGCGCGACTCGGTGATCGGCTGGATCCACCACGCCACCCTGCGCGTCCGGGACGTCGACGAGGCAATGGCCCGCTGGGCGCGGCTCCTCGGCCTGAGCGGGGAGCGCGCGGGCGAGGGCGCGCTGCTGCGCTGCGCGTACGAGGACTACTGCCTGGAGCTGGTTCCGGCTGGGGAGACCGAACCCGGGATCGAGCATGTCGCCTGGGAGCTCCGGGCTGGGCTCGACCTCGGCGCCGCCGCCGAGCTCCTCGCCGAGCGCGGCGCCGACCCGGAGGAGGTCGAGGTTGCGGGTCGCGGGTGGGGGCTGCGGGTCGTCGACCCGGAGGGGCGGGCCATGGTTGCGCTCGAGCGCCGCACGCCGGATGACCGGTGGCCGCCGGTCGCTCGCTCCACCGACATCCTGCCCGCGTTCCACCCGCGAAAGCTCGGGCACGTCAACTACCTGACCGCCGACGTCAAGGCGATGGTCGAGTGGTACGAGCGGGTGCTGGGCTTCGAGGTCACCGACTGGATCGCGGAGGAGGGCTGCTGGCTGCACGTGAACCGCGACCACCACGTCCTCGCCCTCTCCGAGCAGGGCTACTCGCACATCCACCACCTCGCGTTCGAGCTCGTCGACTGGGGGGAGATGCGGGTCGCCCTCGACCACCTCGGCCAGCACGGGCGGGCGCTGACCTGGGGGCCGGGCCGCCACGCGATGGCGCAGAACCTGTTCGCCTACTGGCGGATGCCGGAGGAGGACCTGTTCGTCGAGTTCTTCTCCGACCTCGAGCAGCTCGACTCCGACCACGAGGTTCGCCGCTTCCCCGACGACCCCCATGCCTCGAACGTATGGGGGATCCTGCCGCCGCGCTCGTACTTTCGCTTCGACGACGAGGCGATCCGCTCCGAGGCGGCCCAGGAGGCGGCGCGCCCGCCCGAGACGACCTAAACGAGCGGCCGGTAGCTGCCGCGCGAGAAGACGAGCGGCTGGGCGCCGGTCGCCTCGATCGCCCCGACCTCGCCGGTGACGATCGCGTGGTCGCCGCCGTCGAGCAGGTCGCGAAGGCCGCAGGCGAGCGAGACGGTCGCCCCCTCGATCGCCGGCACACCGCCGAGCTCCCGCCACGGGACGCCCTCCCACTTGACCGGATGCGGGTCCTTGGTCGCGAACCGCCGCGCGAGCTCGGCCTGGCCGGCGGCGAGGACGCTGACCCCGAACGCGCCCGCCGCCCGCAGCGCGGCCAGCGTCCGCGAGCCGCGGTCGAGCGCGGCCAGCATCAGCGGCGGCTCGAGCGAGAGCGAGACGACCGCGTTCGCCGTCGCGCCCGACGGGCCGTCCGCGCCGGGGGCGGTGATCACCGTCACCGCCGTCGGCACCAGCCCCATCGCGCGGCGAAATTCGTCGGGATCGGGCGGGGAGAGCACGGCGGGGGCGCAAGTATGATGCCGCCGCGTTGCGGGTCCCAGTCGCAATCACAGTCGCCGCCGCGGCGAGCCTCGTCCTCGGCGCCTGCGGCACGCAGGGGATCTCCGTTTCCAAGTCGAGCTCGGATTACCCCGGCGCGCTGCTCTTCTCCGAGCGCTGCGCCGGTTGCCACACGCTGACGCCGGCCGGCACCCAGGGGTCCGACGCCCGCAACGTCCGCGCCGAGGGGCCGAACCTCGACCAGCGGAGCGAAAGCCGCTCGCAGGTCCTGTTCGCGATCCGCAACGGCGGCTTCTCCGGCTCGATCATGCCCCAGAACATCGTCACCGGCCGCGAGGCCGACCAGGTCGCGGCGTTCGTCTCCAGGTACGCGGGGGAGCAGTCGGTGACGAGCCCGCGCCCGGGGCAGTCCACGACCGGCCCCTAGCCGGCAGGGAAGGCCCGCCGCGCTCGACCTGAGGCGAATCCGCGACGACCCCGAGCCGGCCCGCGCCGCGCTCGCCCGGCGCGGTGCGGCCGAGGCGCTCGACGAGGTCCTCGCC
>JBKPNB010000282.1:0-20793 GCA_046732395.1 Actinomycetota bacterium
GGCCTGCCGCCTCGCCGGTGTCACCCGCGCCTCGACCTCGCGCCGGGTCTGGTTCAGCATCTTCTCGAGGTCGCGCAGGAGGTCGTCGGTGTACTTGCGGCTTCGCGAGACGAGCTTCGAGACCAGCTCGTTGGCGTCGTCGCGCGTCATCCGCCCGCGCTTGACGGCGTCGTCGACGACCTCCTGGATGCGATCGCGCGAGAGGGTGACGCTGCGCTCGAGCGCGTCGCGGAACGCCTGCACGCTCTTGTCGGCGCGGGTCGCGGAGCTCGTCGAGCGGCTGGTCGTGGTCCGGCTGGTCGTCGTGCGTCGCCCGCCGGTCGAGGCGCGCGATTTCGACGAGCCCGCCCCTGGAGACCTGGTCGATTGCGCCGGTGTAGCTCGGGACCGAGTTCGTCGCGGTTGCGTCATGAGCCCTCTCGCCTCGCTTTCTGGCCGGTGGACGCCGGGGAGTTCCTATCTAACCATTGCCGATGCCCTCCTATCAACCGGGATCCGGACGGCGAAAGCGGGCCGCCACCGGCGGGTGGTCGGAGAGGCGCACCGCGAGCCCGTCCACCTCGACCTCGCGCGCCTCGGGGGGCCACGCCGCCGGCTCGGCGACGATCTCGAGGCCGCGGGCGAGGACGTGGTCGATGGCCTCGGGGGCGGTCGCGCGGCGCAGGCCGTGGCGGTCGGCGAGCTCGTCGAAGAGGCCGGTGCGCGCCGGGCGCAGGTTGAAGTCGCCGCCGAGGACGAGCGGCGCCGTGCCGCTCCAGGCGACCGCGCGCTCGGCGGCGAGCCGCACCTCGGCCTCGGCGAGGGCGGGGCGGCCGCTGGCGTGGAGGTTCGCGACGCAAACGCCGGCGAGGCGCGTGTAGGACATCGTGCGCCGCTCGGGAAGCCGGCGGAGGACGAGCGAGCGGCGCTCGAGGATCGGCTCGCCGCGAACCAGGGTGAGGTTCGATCCACCCTCCCAGGAGGCGATCAGGTCGGGGTTGCGGGCGGCGAGGGCGGAGGTGAGGGGGAGGAGCCAGTTGCGGGCGGTCAACACCCGGTGGAGGCTCGCCCCGCAGGCCGCGGCGAGCGGAGCCGCCCAGCGCGGCGGGCACTCCTGGAGGAGGGCGAGGTCCCAGTCGGCAGCGGCGAGCAGCGAGGCGAATCCGTCGAGGAGCTCGCGGTTGAGCTGGAGGTGGGTCCGGTTTCGCTCCGGACGGCCGGTGAGGCGCGAGCGGAGCGTCCGCAGCGCCGGGTCGGGCGGGAAATCGCGCCCGTGGAAGAGGTTCCAGGTGAGAACGCGCAGGCGACCTATCATGCCCCGCTTGACGCGCCACTTCCTGACGGGCGAGGAGTTCGACGCGGGCGAGCTCGGCGCGCTGCTCGAGCGCGCGGTGGCGCTGAAGGCGAGCCGGGGCAGCGCCGATGCGCCGCGCCCGCTCGCCGGCCGGTCGATCGCGTTGCTCTTCGAGCGGCCCTCGACACGGACCCGGATTTCGTTCGAGGTCGGGGTGACGGAGCTGGGGGCGACGCCGGTGGTGCTGCGAAGCGATGAGCTCCAGCTCTCACGCGGGGAGTCGGTCGGCGACACCGCGTGGGTGCTCGGCCGCTACGTCGACGCGATCGTGATTCGGTCCGCGTCGGACGAGGTGGTCGAGGGGCTCGCCGCCGCCAATGCGGTGCCTGTCGTGAACGGACTCACCCCGCTCCACCATCCCTGCCAGGCGCTCGCCGACCTGATGACTCTCCGCGAGCGTTTCGGCGAGCTCGGCGGCCTCGTGCTCGCCTACGTCGGCGACGGCAACAACGTCGCCCGGTCACTCTGCCTTCTGGGTCGAACGGCCGGGGTCGAGGTCCGGGTCGCCTCGCCCGACGGCCACCGCCTCGAGCCAGGCCTCGCCGCGCTCGATACCGACGATCCGGCCCAGGCGGTCGCCGGCGCCGACGCCGTCTACACCGATGTCTGGGTCAGCATGGGCGACGAGGCCGACGCCGCCGTACGCCGCTCCGCGCTCGCGCGGTACCAGGTCAACGACGAGCTACTCGCCGGCGCCGCCGAGCGGGTGATCGTCCTCCATTGCCTGCCGGCCCACCCCGGCGAGGAGATCACGCCGGAGCTCCTGTACGGCGAACGCTCCGCGGTCTGGGACCAGGCCGAGAACCGCCTCCACGCCCAGAAGGCGCTGCTGGAGCTACTGGTCGGGTGACCTGGCCAAGGCTACGTTCACCGCGAATAGCGCGGTCAACGTCGCACTCGGCCGTGGAGTGTGGCTCCTAGACTGCGAGCGAGGCCCCGTGGTGTAAGGGTTGGCACGCTGCCCTTTCAAGGCAGAAGAACGGGTTCGAATCCCGTCGGGGCTATCTCACTGTGCAGCCCACCATCCACCTCGGCCCCCTCACCGTCCAGACCTTCGGGATCTGCTTCGCGCTCGCGTTCGTCGCCGCCGGCCTGGTCTTCGGAAAGCGGCTGAAGGAGATCGGCAAGCCGGTCGACTGGGCCTACGAGGCGGTCATCTACGCCCTCGTCGGCGGCCTCGTCGGCTCGCGCCTCTACTACGTCGTCGAGAACTATGACCAGGTCAAGCACGACTTCTTCGGCCACCTGTTCTCGGGCTCCGGCCTGGTCTGGTACGGCGGCGCGGTCGGCGGCGCGATCGCGGTGATCATCTGGGCCTACCGCCGAGGGATGCTGAACCTGGTCCTCCTCGACATCTCCTCGGTGCCGCTGGCGGTCGGCTACGCCGTCGGGCGGATCGGCTGTCAGGTCTCCGGCGACGGCGACTACGGCACCCGCTGGGACGGCCCGTGGGCGATGGCCTATCCACACGGCACCGTCCCCACCCACCACGCCGTCCAGCCCACCCCGATCTACGAGACGCTCGCGATGGGCCTGATCGCGTACGCGCTCTGGCGACTTCGCGACCGCTTCCGGCCCGGGATCCTCTTCGCCCTCTACCTGATCCTCTCAGGGACCGAGCGGCTGCTGGTCGAGTTCATCCGCCGTAACCCCGAGCAGGTCCTCGGACTGACCCAGCCGCAGGTCGAGAGCGTCGTCGCGATCCTCGCCGGCCTCACCTGGATCGCCGTCGCGAGCCAGCGCAGAGCGCTCCTCCGCACCGCCTGACCGCCCCGCCGGACTCGGCCCCGTTCAGATCGACCGCCCCAGACCGCCGTCGAGCGGGATCACCGCCCCCGTCAGGTAGGCGGCGCGCTCGGAGCAAAGGAAGGCCACCAGGTCCCCGTACTCCTCCGGCCGGCCGAGGCGGCCGGCCGGGACGTCTTTCGCCGCCCCGCGCTCCATCTCCTCCCAGCCGCCCCAGTTCGAGGCCAGCCGCTCGGTCGCGAACCGCCCGGTGGCGATCGTGTTGACCGTCACCCCATCCCCCGCCACCTCGCGTGAGAGCGTCTTCAGAAATCCGATCGCGGCAAGCCGCAGCGAGTTCGACAGGTTGAGCGTCGGGATCGGCTCCCGAGTGGTCGAGGAGCCGACGTTGACGATCCGCCCGAATCCGCCGGCCCGCATCGCCGGCAGAGCCGCCTCGGCCAGGAGTCGCGGCGCGAGCACCAGCGACCTGAAGGCGGCCTCCCAGTCCTCGGTCGGGTGGTCGAGCGCGCCGCCCTGCGGCGGGCCGCCGGTGTTGAGGACGAGGATCGTCGCCGGCTCCCCGAGGCGATCGGCGACCTCGCCGGGGAGCGCGCGCATCCGGTCGAGGTCGCCAGTATCGGCCTCGAGCCCCGTCGCCTCCGCCCCGATCGCCGCCGCCGCCTCCTCGATCCGCTCGCGCGAGCGCCCGGCGATCGCCACCCGGGCCCCCTCCCGCGCGAGCGCCTCGGCGATCCCCCGGCCGATGCCCCTGCTCGCCGCCATCACCAGCGCCACCCGGCCCTCGATCCCGAGCTCCACGCCCGCAACGTAGCGGAGCCGATGGGATACGTTCCACTGCGGTGGCAGGGTCCGGTGACCTCTACGACGAGCTGATTGCCGCCGCGCATGCGATCTACGGCGTCCACTCCGGCCGGCGAGCGCTCCACGCGAAGGGCAGCTGGTGCGAGGCCACCTTCACCGCCACCGGCGAGGCGACCCGCCTCTGCCGCGCCGCCCATTTCAGCGGCGACGAGATCCCGGCGCTCGTGCGGTTCTCGAACGGCAGCGGAAATCCGGAGGCGAACGACGCCAACCGTGAGGCCCGCGGCCTGGCGGTGAAGCTCCGCCCGGAGGGCGGGGACGAGACCGACATGCTGGCGACCACCGCCCGCGCGTTTCCGGTCCGCACCCCCGAGGACTTCCTCGAGCTCCTCCGCCTCCGCGCCCCCGACGCCGAGACCGGCGAACCCGACATGGAGAAGCTCGGTGTCTTCCTCGCTGCCCACCCCGAGGCCCAGCCCTCGATCGCCTCCACCGTCGGGCTCGAGCCGCCGGCGAGCTTCGCCACCGTCCACTACTACTCGCCCCACAGCTTCCGCCTCCTCGACGGCGACGGCAACGACACCTGGATCCGGTTTCGCTGGCGTCCCGCGGCCGGCGAGCAGCGGATCGCCGACGACGAGGCGCGCGCGAAGGGCCGCGACTACCTCGCCGACGACCTCCGCCAGCGGCTTGACGATGGCCCGGTCCGCTTCGACCTCCTCTTCCAGACCCGCCCCGAGGGGGCCTCCCTCACCGACCCCAGCGAGGTCTGGCCCGACGAGCCCGAGCTGCTCGAGGCCGGGACCCTGGAGGTCACCGCGATCGTCGACGACCCCGAGGGCGCCGGCCACATCGAGGTGTTCGACCCGATGCGTCTCGGCGACGGGATCGAGCCCTCCGACGACCCGGTACTCCACGCTCGCCCCAAGGCCTACTCGGTCTCTGCCTACCGCCGGCTCGGTTAGGCTCGAAGGCCGGTGACGGGAACCGCGCTCACCGAGGAGCGACTGTGGGAGGTGCTCAGCGAGTACCTGCGGATCCTCCAGCGCCATCGCTCGGCGGAGGAGATGATCAACGACAACGCGGCCCGGCTCTTCGCGACTCCCGAGGAGGGCCTGAACCGCTGAGCTGCGGCCCGAGCGGGGGGCGGGCGTGAACGGCATCGACGCCACCTCGTTCCTGGTCATCGTCGCCACCGCGGCGGCCGCCGGGCTGATCGCGACCGTCCTCGAGCCGCGGTTCGCGATCCCGGTGGTCGTCATCGAGCTCCTCCTCGGGATCCTGATCGGCCCTCAGGTCGCCGACGTCGCCCAGCTCGACGCGTCCACCATGTTCTTCGGGAACCTCGGCCTGGGGATGCTGTTCTTCTTCGCCGGCTACGAGATCGACTTCGATCGCATCAGCGGCAGCCCGCTGGTCCGCGCCGGCGGCGGCTGGCTCCTGTCGCTGGCGCTCGCCTACGGGATCGCCGGAATCCTCGTCGCCACCAACGTGGTCGTCTCCGACCTCTACACCGGGTCGGCGATGGCGACGACTGCGATCGGGACCCTGATCCCGATCCTCCGCGATTCCGGCGAGCTGCGAACGAGGTTCGGCACCTACCTGCTCGCCGCCGGGGCGTTCGGCGAGTTCGGGCCGATCCTGCTCGTCACCGTGTTGCTCTCGACCACGCACCCGCTGCACGAGGCGTTCATCCTGATCTTCTTCGTCGCCCTCGCGGTGGTGACCGGCATCCTCGCCGTCCGCTCCGCGGTTCGCGGCTGGCCGCTCCTGGAGCGCACGTTCGAGACCTCGAGCCAGCTCGCGGTCCGCCTCGCGGTCGTCCTCATCTTCGGCCTCGTCGCGCTGGCCCAGGAGCTCGGCCTCGACCTCCTGCTCGGCGGATTCGTCGCCGGCATGATCACCCGCCAGGCGCTCCGCGGCCACGAGCTCGTCATCTTCGACTCGAAGCTGAACGCCGTCGGCTACGGCTTCCTGATCCCGTTCTTCTTCGTCACCAGCGGGATGGCGTTCGACGCCAAACTGCTGTTCACGAGCGCTTCCGCGGCCGCGAAGCTGCCGCTCTTCGTCCTCCTCTTCCTCTTCATCCGCGGCCTCCCTGCCCTGCTCCTCTACCGGCGCCCGCTCCCGGCCCGCGACCGCGTCGCGCTCGGCGTCTTCTGCGCGACCGAGTTACCGCTGGTGGTCGCGATCACAACCCTGGCGCTCAAGGTCGGCGACATGCGCGGCGCGACCGCCACCGCGCTCGTCGGGGCGGCGATCATCTCGACCCTCCTCTACCCCCTGATCGGGCTTCGCCTGCGCCGCGATCGGATCGAGGAGGTCGACGAGGCCGAGGAGATGGCGCCCGAGGCGACGCCGTTGCCGGCGCGGCGCTGAGCCGCCCGAACGACGGCCCGCGCTACGCTCACCCGCCCGGCCGATCTCCTCCCATCGGCCCTCGGCGCTGGTCAAACCCCCAACTCCTCCAACCGCCGCTCGACGGCGGCCAGGTCGAGTGTCCAGGGCTCGCGACTCATTCGACCGCCTCGCTGCATGCCCTTCACCGACGTGAACGTATGGCCCCTGAGGATGGCGATCGCCGGCTGCCCTTGCACGTGGTAGGTCTCGGGTCGCAGCTCGATCGCGGTCGTGCCGCGCTTGGAGAAGACGGTGCCGTGCAGTGCCGAGCCTGCCTCTCCGGCGACGAACTCGGCGCGGCCGAACAGCCGAACCTGATCCAGGAACGGGAGCTGCTCGGGCGGGACGGGCTCGAACCCCCGCGCCTCGAAGAGACCCCTCACCTCGCTCGCGTTGGTGAGCCGCCGCGCCTGCCGCTGCCGGAGGACGAAGATCCGTCGCCCGCCGCCGCCGCCGTTGCCGTCGGCCTCGGCTAGACCCGCGATCCGGTCGAAGATGCGGTTCGCCGCCGGGTGAAACCCGGGATGGCGAAGGACCCACGGCACGCAGAGCCGGCCGACCGCCACGCTCACCGATCGGCGGTGCGAGAACGTCCTGATCTCGCGCGGGTGGCGCGAGAAGACGTCGATCAGCGGCGGCAGCCACTGCGGCGCCCTCGAGGGCACCAGCAGCGGCCAATCGGTGAAGAGATCGAACTCGTCGAGCATCGCTAGGCCCGGAAGGAAGTCGACCAACTGGTGTCCATAGACGTCCACTCCGTCGCCGGCGAGGAGGATGCCCCTGTCGATTGAGCCCCTCACGCGTCGACCGCGGCGGTGTTCCGCCCCGAGCGAGAGATCGCGCTCGAGGGCCGCTGAGAGCCACGGCGGGTTGAGGCGCGTCAGCGGATCCTCGATGAAGCGCCCATCGCGCGCGAGCGCCATGCCCGGGAAGGAGAGGCGAACGCCCTCTAGCATCGTGTAGCCCGGGCCCGGGCAGCGCCTGGATGGCAGGCCGGCGTAGTCCTCCGGCTGCCACACCCGATCCTCCTGCTTGCGCAGACGGTTCACGGTCGGCACCGTCGCGGACGGGACGAGCTCGACGCGCGCCGTGCCGTCGAGCTCGGCGGCGTCGACGTACTGGTCGGGGGTCCAGAACTCGGATTTCCGGAGGATCGTCCCCGGCGGCGAGCTCGGCCGACCGATCCGGAGCCGCCGCTTGAGGGCTTGACGTCCCACTCGCAGACCGTACTCAGTGGAGCCGTCAACTCGCCACGGGATTTTCGGCCGGTGATCTCCGGCGAGTGGCACACCGTCCGCGTGCCGGGGACCGCATCGTCGACCGGCCTCGTATCTGTCGCGATGGAGGCGCAAGCGGCAGAGCGGCCGCCCGCGACCGTCGGTTCCCGACGTGCGGCGCTGAGCCGAGCTGGACTGGTCGCCGTCCCGGGCGCGCTCGCCCCCTCCGAGGTCGAACGGCTGGCCGCCGCGCTCGATCGTGTGTACCGCGGGGAGCGCTCCGCGGGCCGGATTCGGGCCGGCGAGGCGATGCACCTGCTCGGCGGCATCGATCGCGATGATGCGTTTCTCGAGCTCGTCGACCATCCGAGGGTGTTCCCGCTGATCTGGGGCGAGCTCGGCTGGAACATCCATCTCTATCACTCACACCTCGACGTGACCCCGCCCCGGGCGGCGCCCCGACGACGGGCTGTATGGGGCTGGCACCAAGACGGGGGGCGACAGAATCTCGAGGTCGACGGCGAGCCTCGGCCCAGGCTCTCGCTCAAGGTCGCCTACTGGCTCTCGGATCTCTCGGAGCCGGGACGCGGAAACCTCCTCGTGATTCCAGGAAGCCAGAACCGCAACTCGCTCCGGCGGCCGGGCCCTGGGGCGCCGCTCGAGCAGCCTGCGGGCGCCGTCCCTGTGTTGGCCGCCCCCGGGGACGCCCTGATCTTCGACCGGCGCCTCTGGCACTCACGAAGCGACAACCTCTCGGCGCTCACGCGAAAGGCGATCTTCGTCGCCTTCACCTTTCGTTGGGTCCGCCGCCGCGACGAGCTTCGCATCGAGCGCGACGGACGCCTTGCGCGGCTCTCGCCGATTCGCCGTCAACTCCTCGGCGCGGGCTCGAGCGCCCGCTCGTTTTGGGGCCTCGGCGAGGAGCCGGTTCCCCTCCGGATCGAACTTGCGCGGCGAGGGCTGCTTGACCCTTCTGTCTCGAGCCACCGGTAGCCGCCGCGGCGGCGGGTGACGCACGACGATGCCGTCGTCCCGCTGCACGCGGCGTAGAAGGCAGGCGCGTCATAGCTGTCCTCCTGCGCCTCGACCCCTCGCCGCCGGGCCCGCTCGAAGCGCTCGAGGAGCTCGTCCGGCTCGCCTTCGAAGTGGATCAGCACCGCGAGCAGGCTCGCCATGCACTCTGCCTAACGGCGGACCAGCCGGCCGACCGCGCCCATCAGCTCCTGGACCTGTTCGTTTGGATCGGCGGGAGCCTCACCTTCGCCCAGCATGCAGTGGTGGACGTGGCCGTCGAGGAGGCCGAGCGCGATCTTGTCGAGGGCGGCCTGGATCGCTGAGATCTGGGTGAGGATGTCGATGCAGTAGCGATCGTCGTCGACCATTCGCGAGATCCCGCGAACCTGACCCTCGACTCGGGCGAGCCGCCTTTGGAGAGCCTCCTTCGAGGCCGAATAGCCGCGTGTGACGTCTGTCTCGGTCATCGGCGCTGAAGGATACCCCTCCTGGGTATAAGCTGTCAACCGATGGGAGATGTCGTCTCTACGATCGGCGAGGGGTTCAAGCAGGCCCTTCTGATGGCCTACGAGGTCTGGTGGGCGCTGGTGCTGGGATTCGCGATCTCGGCGATCGTCCAGGCGTGGGTGCCGCGGCGGCGAATCGAGAGCGCGCTATCCGGTACCGGCTTTGTGCCGCTCGCGAAGGCGACCGGCCTCGGCGCCGCCTCCTCATCCTGCTCCTACGCGGCGATCGCGATCGGGAAGTCGCTGTTCCAGAAGGGCGCCTCGGCGGCGACCGCGCTGGCCTTCCAGTTCGCCTCCACAAACCTCGTCTGGGAGCTCGGCCTCGTCCTGTGGGTCCTGATCGGGTGGCAGTTCACCCTCGCCGAGTTCGTCGGCGGCATCGTCCTCGTCGTCCTGATGTCGGTGCTTCTACGGACCTTCGTCTCGCCGCGACTCGAGAGGCAAGCTCGCGACCACGCGCAACAGGTGGCCGCCAAGCACCAGCACCGCGCGGTGGGCTCGGAATGGATGAGCTGGCGCGAGCGGGTCACCTCGCAGAGCGCCTGGTCCGATGTCGCCCACAACTTTCGCGGCGACTGGAAGATGCTGTGGAAGGAGATCTCGATCGGCTTCCTGCTCGCCGGGTTCATCGGGCTGCTCGGAGACGACTTCTTCAACGGCCTGTTCATCGAGAATGCGCCGGCAGCGGTCAGGACGATCGAGAACGTGATCGTCGGGCCGATCATCGCCGTCCTGAGTTTCGTCTGCTCGGTCGGCAACGTGCCGTTGGCGGCGGTGCTGTGGTCGGGCGGGATCAGCTTCGGCGGCGTCGTCGCCTTTCTTTTCGCCGACCTGATCGTGCTGCCGATCGTCGTCGCCTACCGCAAGTACTACGGCTGGCAGTTCGCGTGGCGGATCACGGCGCTCATGTTCGTGACGATCTTCGCCGCGGCGCTGATCGTCGACGCGCTGTTCGGCGGCCTGGGGCTGATCCCGAGCGGAACGCGGCCCAGCCGGGCCGACATCTTCGGCTCGGTCCAGCTCGACTACAAGCTGGTGCTGAATGTGCTCGGCGTCATCATCTTCAGCGGGCTCTTCTATCTCACGATCCGCCGGGGGGTGACCGACCCGGTCTGCGGGATGAGGGTCGACCGCGATAAGGCTGTGAGGCTCGAGCACGCCGGGCGCACGTACTTCTTCTGCTCCGAGCACTGCCGAGACCAGTTCGAGGCCAATCCCGATCGATACATCGGTCGCGCCGCACCGGCTCGGGCCCCGGCCCACGCCCATTCACATTGAGTCCCGATGGGAACTGATCGCTACGTCGGTGCCCTCCGCTTCCGGAGCCTGACCTGGCTCTACGACCCAGTGGTTCGGGACGCTCTCCCTCTATCGCGCGTCCGCGCCGGCAAGAATCGATGGCGACCGCTGAGCTAGAGGTCCTCGAGCTTCGCTGCGCGGCCTGCGCTGAGCACATCGCGGCGGACCTGCAGGGGGCACCCGGTGTCTCGCGGGCTGAGGTCGATTACTCCAGCGACCGCGCCACCGTCGACTACGACCCACGACGGATCGACGAAGCGCGAATCCGGGAGCTGATCGCCGAGCGCGGCTACCGCTGCGCGATGGACGGCGACGGCGCCGCGCCCGCGGTGCGCCGAAGCGCCGGCCAGCTCGGGCACGACGCGCAGCTGGCGCCGATCTGCTGCGGGACGAAGCACGACCGGATGCAGTACGAGCTGCCGCACTCGGCGGCCGAGCAGGAGCACGCCGACCTCGAGCCCGGCGACCCGCAGGCGGAAGGCGGGATGGACCACGACATGTCCGATCCCACCCTCGCCCGGGCGATGGAGGCCGACATGCGGCGCCGGTTCTTCCTCGCACTCGTCCTCTCGATCCCTGTGTTCCTCCTCTCGCCGGTGACGGTCAACTTCTTCGGGCTCGAGCTGGTGAAGAACGAGTCGGCGCGGAACTGGCTGATGCTCGTGCTCTCGGCCCCGGTCGTCTGGTACGCGGGCTGGATCTTCATCGGCGGCGCCTACACCTCGCTCCGCTCGCGGGCGCTCAACATGAGCGTCCTGATCGCGGTCGGCGTCCTCGCCGCCTGGTGCTTCAGCGCCCTGATCACCGTGATCGGCGGCGAGACGTTCTTCGAGGCGGCCGTCCTGCTCGTCACCTTCGTCCTCTTCGGGCACTGGATGGAGATGAAGGCCCGCCGCGGGACGACCGACTCATTGCGGGCGCTCTTCGACATCGTCCCGCCGAAGGCGACGGTGGTCCGCGACGGCGCCGAGGCCGAGGTGCCGACGAGCGAGGTCGCCGTCGGCGAGACGGTCCTCCTTCGCCCGGGCGACAAGGTCCCCGTCGACGGCGTCGTCACCGACGGGCACTCGGCGATCGACGAGAGCCTCGTCACCGGCGAGTCGGTCCCGGTCGAGAAGGGCACCGGAGACGAGGTCATCGGCGGGTCGATCAACGAGAGCGGCTCGCTTCGGTTCGAGACCACGAAGGTCGGCGCCGACACCGCGCTCGGGCAGATCATCGACCTCGTCGAGGCGGCACAGAACTCGAAGGCCCCCGGGCAGCGCCTCGCCGATCGGGCGGCCTCCTACCTGGTGATCGTCGCAGTCTCGGCCGGGCTCATCACCTTCGCCATCTGGGCCCTCGTCGGCGATGAGAGCTTCATCACCTCCCTGACCTTCGCGATCTCGGCCGTCGTCATCGCCTGCCCGGACGCGCTCGGCCTCGCGACGCCGACGGCGGTCGCGGTCGGCACCGGGATCGGCGCCAGGCACAACATCCTGATCAAGGACGCGGCGACCTTGGAGTCGATCGGCTCGCTTCAGGCGATCGGCCTCGACAAGACCGGAACCCTGACCGAGGGCCGCCCCGCGCTTACCGATGTCGTGGCCTCCGACGAGCTCGATGAGAACGAGCTGCTGCGCCTCGTGGCGAGCGCCGAGCGCGGCTCCGAGCACCCGCTGGCGCGGGCGATCGTCGACGGGGCCGAGCGGCGCGGGATCGCACTCGGCGAGGCGTCGGAGTTCGAGGCGGTCCCCGGGCACGGGCTCCGGGCGACGGTCGACGGGCGCTCGCTCTCGGTCGGGAACGCCCGCCTGCTGGAGACGGGCGGCGTCGCGCTCGACGGGCTCGAGGAGGGCGCATCGTCGCTGGCCGCCGAGGGGAAGACGGCGATGTTTGTCGCGGTCGACGGCAGGCCGGCGGGCGTCGTCGCTGCCGCCGATCAGCTGAAGCCCTCGGCTCCGAAGGCGATCTCGGCCCTCAAGGAGCTCGGGCTCGAGGTGGCGCTGATCTCGGGTGACAACCGGGCAACCGCCGAGGCAGTGGCCGCGGAGCTCGGGATCGACCGCGTCTTCGCCGAAGTGCTACCCGCCGACAAGGCCGACCACGTCAGGCGCCTCCAGGCGGAGGGCAAGCGGGTGGCGATGGTCGGCGACGGCGTCAACGACGCGCCGGCGCTGGCACAGGCCGACGTCGGGATCGCGATCGGCGCCGGCACCGACGTCGCGATCGAGACCGCGAACGTCGTGCTGATGCGCTCCGATCCGGCCGACATCGCGGACGCGATGCGGCTGTCCCGTGCCACGGTGCGGAAGATGAAGCAGAACCTCGCCTGGGCGAGCGTCTACAACCTCGCCGCGATCCCGATCGCCGCCGGCGTCCTCTTCCCGGCCTACGGCATCGAGCTTCGCCCGGAGTGGTCGGCGCTTTTGATGTCGCTGAGCTCGATCATCGTGGCGACCAACGCGGTCCTGCTGAGGCGCGTGGACCGCGAGCTGTCCGGCGCCTGAGGTCGGCCGGCAAGCGATACTCGATCCATGGCGACCCAGACCTTCCTGTTCGCCGACCTCTCGGGCTTCACGGCGCTCACCGAGGTCCACGGCGACGAGGAGGCGGCCGACCTCGCCGCCTCCTTCTTCGCCGACGTCCGCGCGATCCTCGGCGAGCACGGCGGCCACGAGGTGAAGACGATCGGCGACGAGGCGATGATCCGCTGTGATTCGGCCTCGAGCGCGATCGCGCTCGGCCTTCGGCTCGTGCGCGAGATCGGCGAGCGGCACGGCCTGCCCAGCGTCCGGGTCGGCCTCCACACCGGCCCGGCCGCAGAACGCGACGGCGACTGGTTCGGCGCCACCGTCAATCTCGCGGCGCGGGTGTCGGCGCTCGCGGCCGGAGGCGAGGTCCTCCTCACCGGCGCGAGCGCCGCCGAGGCGGGCGCGCCGGGTGGGGGCGATCTGGGTGGCCTCCCTCCGCACGAGAACGTCGTCCTCGTTCCGCGCGGCCGGCGCCAGCTCCGCAACGTGAGCGAGCCGGTCGAGGTGCTCGAGGCCTCGTGCGAACGCGCCCGCTCGAGGGAGCGGCTCCCCATCGACCCCGTCTGTCGGATGGCGGTGGATCCGGACCACGCCGCCGGAACCCTGAGCCACGAGGGGACTGCCTACTACTTCTGCTCGATGAGGTGCGCCCGGACGTTTGCCGCCGAGCCCGAGCGATACGCGAGGCCCGGCGGTTCGGCCGGGGCGGAAGATGAGGTCGCGAAGCCCGCTTGAGCGTGCCTATGGCAGGCTCGGGCCGCGCATCCGATCGTCGCGGTGGCGGGTGCTCCTCCGCGTAGAACATCTGATCATCACCATGACGATCGTGAACACCGTCGATCCGCCCATCGCTCCGCGGCCGTGATGGCACCGAGCCGCCCGCGGCTGCTCCTCGTCTCCGAGTTCAGCGAGCTCGAGTGGGCGATCAGGCCGCGGCTCGAGGCGTGGGCCGAGGTGATCGCCTACGACCCCCCGGGGATCGGGACCGAGCCGCTCCCCGACGGCGTCGCGAACCTCGAGGAGCTGACGCGCGAGCACGTCGCCGAGCGCGGGCTCGAGAGGGTCCGCGAGCGCGGCTGGAAGCACTTCTTCGTCGCCGCCGAGGGCTGGGGGATCGGAGGCGCCGTTCGGATCGCGAGGCGGAGCCAGGGGGCCGTGGCCGGTCTGGCCCTCGGGCACGCCAAGCTCTCATTCGCGCGCGAGGGTGATCGGCCGCCGATCAACCCCGAGGTCTACGACGCCTTCACCCAGCTCCTGCGCCAGGACGCGCGCGCCTTCGTCCGCCACGGGATCGCCCAGGTGACCCGCGGCGGCGTCGACGAAGAGCGCGCCGAACGAATCGTCGAGCGCATGCCCTCGACCTTCACGCTCGGGACCTGGAGCGCTCTCACGTCCGACGAGCCGTTCGATGAGGAGCTTCGGGCGCTCGACTGCCCGCTGCTCCTCGCCAAGCACGAGGGTTGCCTGATGAGCACCGATGAGGGCTTCGAGGACGCGGTCGCGGCGCTCCCCGAGGCGGAGACGGTCGTGGTCGAGGATCCGCCCACCGCGAGCGATCGGTTCGCGGAGGCCCTGCGTGAGTTCTGCGTCCGCCACGAACCTGCCGGGGTCACGGAAGGTTCGCGATGAGCGGGCGTATGGAAAGCGGATCGCGGCTTCCGCTCCTCGGCCTTCCGTTCAGCGTCGTCCTGGTGATCGCGCTCGTCGGGTGCGCCTCGTCTACCTCCCTGCGACCAACAGCGAGAGCGGGGTAGCCAAGCTCCACGGCGTCCCGACGAGGCCGCCCTAGCCGGCTCCCTCGCTCCGGCTTCGCAGCCACACCGGCGCTCGGTTCGACCTGAAGCGACTCGCTAGACGGCCGCGGTCGCAAAAACTCGAGAGCGACCGCAAGTCTTACGCACGCCCGCTCGTTGTCTTTCCGAGAGGAACAATTCTTAGCGGCGGCAAGGGCGCCGTTGGGAGAGGTGACCGGCGCGCGAGGAGCGTACGGGCGGGATCGGAACTCGAGGACGGTATGGGGTTGGATTCGGACGGCACGAGTCGTATCGGTGATGTCAGCCGCTGGCGTCGGCTGGTCATCACGGCGGCGGTCCTGTTGAGCACCGCCCTCGTCACGCAGGCGGGACCTAGTCCGGCCGGGGCGTCGACGTTGCCGACCGGATTCCGCGACTCGGTCGCGTTGAGCGGGCTGACCAACCCGACCGTGCTGCAATTCGCGCCCGACGGGCGGATCTTCGTCGGTCAGAAGAACGGGGTGATCAAAGTCTTTCAGAGCCTGACCGACACGAGCCCGGTCACCGTCGCCGACCTGTCGGGGGAGGTCGACGATTACTGGGATCGCGGCCTGCTCGGGCTCGCGCTCGCCCCCAACTTCCCCGCAGACCCCTACATCTACGTGCTCTACGCCTATGACGCGCCGATCGGCGGCACGGCGCCGACCTGGAACGACGCCTGTCCGACCCCGCCCGGCCCGACCACCGACGGCTGCCTCGTGTCGGCGCGGGTGTCGCGACTGCAGATCAGCGGGAACGTCATGACGGGCACGGAGCAGGTGCTCATCAACGACTGGTGCCAGCAGTTCCCGAGCCACTCAATCGGGACGCTCCTGTTCGGCCGCGACGGGGACCTCTACGTCAGTGGCGGCGACGGCGCCAGCTTCAACAACGTCGACTATGGGCAATACGGCGCGACCTACGTCGGCGACCAGGCGAATCCGTGCGGCGACCCGCCCGGAGCGGTCGGCACGGCGCTGAGCCCACCTGGCGCCGAGGGCGGTGCGCTCCGCAGCCAGAGCGTCCGTCGCACCGACGGCCCGGCGACGCTCGACGGCACGGTCCTGCGGATCGACCCGACCACCGGCGCCGGCGTTCCCGGAAACCCCTTCTACTCGTCATCGGATCCCAACGCACGCCGCATCGTGGCCTACGGCCTGCGCAATCCGTTCCGCATCACCCAACGCCCCGGGACGGACGAGCTGTGGATCGGCGATGTCGGCTGGAACACCTGGGAAGAGATCGACCGCGTCGTCCAGCCCGCCAGCGCCACGGCGTCGAACTTCGGCTGGCCGTGCTACGAGGGAGCGTCACCACAAGGCGGCTACCAAGGTGCCGGCCTCAACATGTGCTCATCGCTCTACTCGACGCCCGGATCGGTGGTCGCGCCGTATTACACGTACAACCACAGCGCGTGCGTGGTGAGCTACAGCGGCTGCCACACCGGCGGCTCGTCCATCACCGGCGTGGCGTTCTACCAGGGCGGGTCCTACCCGGCGCAATACAACGGCGCCCTGTTCTTCGCGGACCACAGCCGCAACGAGGTCTGGACGATGCTCGCGGGCGCGAACGGGTTGCCCGATTCCTCCAAGCTGCAGAGTTTCGTCGGCGTGGATGCCGGGGGCGGTGCCGCTGGGCATCCGGTCGACCTGAAGATCGGCCCCGGCGGGGACCTCTTCTATGTCGACATGGACGATGGCACCGTCCACCGCATCACGTATACGGCCGCCAACCAGCCGCCGACCGCGGCGATCACGGCGAACCCGACCAACGGTCCCGTCCCGCTGACGGTGAACTTCGACGGCACAGCCTCGTCCGACCCGGAAGGCAAGGCGCTGACCTACTCGTGGGATCTCAACGGTGACGGGACGTTCGGCGATGCGACAGGCGCGACGACGTCGTACACGTACACGGCCGCGGGCGTCTATCACCCAAGCCTGCGGGTTACCGACGACCAGGGCGCCAGCGACACGAAGACGGTTACCATCACGGCCGGCAACACCGCCCCGACCGCGGTGATCGATTCGCCTTCTTCGAGCCTGACCTGGAAGGTCGGCGACACCATCAACTTCTCGGGTCACGCCACCGATGCGCAGGACGGGACGCTGCCGGCGTCGGCGCTGAGCTGGTCGGTGATCATGCATCACTGCTTCACGCCCACCGATTGCCACACGCACCTGATCCAGACCTTCAACGGCGTCTCCAGCGGATCGTTCACCGCGCCGGACCATGAATACCCGTGCTGGCTGGAGCTGCAGCTGACCGCAACCGACTCGGGTGGGCTGACCTCGCCCACGAGCGTCCGGCTGGACCCGAAGACGGTCGCGCTCACATTCAAGGCCAGGCCGAGCCGTCTCGCCGTCAGCGACCTGGTGGTGAACGATGCGCCCCGTACGACCCCGTTCTCCCTGACCGCGGTCGTCGGCTCGGCGAACTCGGTCAGCGCCGCGTCGACGGAGCATTACAGGAAAGCCACCTACTTCTTCGCGTCATGGTCGGACGGTGGCTCGCAGAGCCACACCATCACCGCGCCCGCGGTGAACACCACCTACACCGCGACCTACCTCAAGGGCTGAGGCGCACACCGCAGGGCGCTGAGCGCCGTAAACTCACCCGGCCGGGCGGTTAGCTCAGCCGGGAGAGCGCCTGCCTTACAAGCAGGAGGCCGGCGGTTCGAGTCCGCCACCGCCCATTGGCGGGACTTCTGCGCCGGCCGCCGAACCTAGGCCGAGATGCTCGAGGCACTCGGTTGGGGCGCGCTCGCCGCGTCGTCGCTCGTGCTCGGCGCGATGCTCGCCTTCGCGCGCCGTTGGCCGACCCGGTGGATCGGCTTCGTCCTCGCCTTCGGCGCCGGCGCGCTGATCAGCTCGATCAGCTTCGAGCTGGCGCTGGAGGGGGCGAGGGCGGGAGGCCTCGGGACGATGGCGATCGGCCTCGCCGTCGGCGCGCTCACCTATTTCGCGCTCGACGGGGCGCTCGCCCGCCGATTCTCCGCCGGCCGTGGCCGCCGCGGCCGCTCGGCCGCGTCGCAGGCCGGCCCCGCGCTCGCCCTCGGGGCGTTCCTCGACGGGATCCCGGAGCAGATGGCGCTCGGCATCGGGATCGCGGCCGGCGCCGGGGTGAGCGTCGGCCTCCTGGTGGCGATCTTCGTCTCCAACCTGCCCGAGGCGATCGGCTCGGCGAGCGACATGAGCAGGGCAGGCACCCACCGCCGGACGATCGTGCGGCTCTGGCTCGCCGTCGCCGCGATCTGCACGCTCGCCACCGTCGTCGGCTACGCGGTGGCGCACGCCACCGCCGGCCACTTCCAGGCGGCGATCGACGGCTTCGCCGCCGGCGCGCTGATCGTGATGCTGATCGACTCGATGGTCCCGGAGGCGACACGGGAATCCGGTCGAACCGCGGGCCTCCTCACCACGCTCGGGTTCGCCGTCGCCACCGCGCTCGCCAGCGTCTCCTAGCGGCGGTCGCGAACCGCCGGCGCCCCTCGGCTTGCAAGCCCCGGTCGAACCCCCTAAGGTGCGCGGAAGGCGGGAAAACGGCTGCAAATGTTCAGTAGGACAACGCACCGACTCCGCGCCGGCGCGTTGGCGGGGGCGCTGGCGCTGCTCGCCCTGTTTGCGATCGCGCCGGGCGCCGGCGCGACCAGCGGTGGGACCGGCACCGGCATCGGCAGCGATGGTGGCACCGATGTGTCCCGGCACCATCACCACGCGCGCCATCACCACGCCCGCCATCACCGCCGCAGCCACCGCCAGGCCGTCGGCGACACCAACGGGCCGCTCGCTGGCCAGGGGATGTGGATCTGGTACGTGAGCCGCAGCGGGGGCACCGCCAGCGCGATCGCTAAGCGTGCGCACGCCCACGGCATCGACACCGTCTTCATCAAGAGCTCCGACGGAACCTCGGAGTGGAGCCAGTTCACCCCCCAGCTCGTCCGCGCGCTCCACGCCCGCGGGGTCAACGTCTGCGCCTGGCAGTTCGTCTACGGCTCCAATCCGAAGGCCGAGGCGGCGCTCGGCGCCGACGCCGAGGCCGAGGGCGCCGACTGCCTGGCGATCGACGCCGAGTCCCGGTACGAGGGCCGCTACCGCGCCGCGAGCATCTACATGAAGCGGCTCCGGGCGCTCGCCGGCCGCCACTTCCCCGTCGCGCTCGCCAGTTTCCCCTACGTCGACTACCACCCCGGCCTCCCGTACTCGGTCTTCCTCGGTCCCGGCGGCGCGCAGAAGAACGCGCCCCAGGTCTACTGGCACGCGATCGGCACCTCGCCGGGCCACGCCCTGTTCCACACCTTCGTCTTCAACCGGGTCTACCAGCGGGCGCTGGTCCCCCTCGGCCAGACCTACGGCGACCCACCGCTGCGCGAGGTGCGGGCGTTCCGCAAGTTCGCCCTCTCGTACGGCTTCAAGGGACTGAGCTGGTGGTCGTGGCAGGAAACCCAGCCAGCGGAGTGGAGGATTCTCGGTCGCCGGATCAACCGCGCGGTGCCCGGCTTCCGGCGAACCGCGGCCTTCCCGCAGCTCCACAAGGGGAGCGCCGGCGACCTCGTGGTCTGGGCCCAGGAGCACCTGCTCGGGGCCGGCGAACGCATCAAGGTCGACGGCGGCTTCGGCAACGAGACCCGGGTCGCGGTCGAGGACTTCCAGTCGCGGCGCGGCCTGCCGATCACGGGCACGATCGGCCCGCTGACCTGGAGGGCGCTCCTCACCGTGAGGCCGGCGAAGATCGACTGGTCGCGGCCGCGGGCGAGGCTGAGCAAGGCCGAGGCACCGCGCGGCGGCGAGCCGCGCTCGGCGCGACTCCCCGCCGTCCGCCGCGAGATCCCGAGCCGCCCGCCCGACTGAATCTCACGTATAACGCGCCGGTGAAAGCGATCGAGCTCACCGGGACCGGGATCGGTTTCGACGAGGTGGTCGCGGTCGCCCGCGAGGGGGCGCCGGTCGAGGTCGCCGCCGAGGCGCTGGCGGCGATGGAGCGAAGCGCGGCCGTCGTCGAGCGCCTCGCCGCCTCCGAGGAGCCCGTCTACGGGGTCTCGACGGGGTTCGGGTCGCTGGCGACGACGCCGATTCCGGCCGCCCGGCGGGAGGAGCTTCAGCGCGCCCTGATCCGCTCCCACGCGGCGGGGATGGGCCCGCCGGTCGAGGGGGAGGTGGTGCGAGGGACGATGCTGCTGCGCGCCCGCTCGCTGGCGATGGGCTATTCGGGCGCCCGTCCCGAGCTCGCCGAGGGGCTGGTGGCGATGCTGAACGCGGGGATCACGCCGCTCATTCCCGAGCACGGCTCGCTTGGGGCGAGCGGCGACCTCGCCCCGCTCGCCCATTGCGCCCTGGTCCTGATCGGCGAGGGCGAGGCGACCGATGCCGACGGCGCCGTCCAGCCCGGTGCCGTGGCGCTCGCGGCCGCCGGGCTCGAGCCGATCACGCTGCGGGCGAAGGAGGGGCTGGCGCTGATCAACGGCACCGACGGGATCCTGGCGATGCTGGTGCTCTCGTGCTGGAACCTGCGCCGGCTCCTGCGCGCAGCCGACGTCGCCGCCGCGATGTCGGTCGAGGCGCTGCTTGGCACCGACCGCGCGTTCGCCGCCGATCTCATCGACCTCCGCCCGCAGCCGGGGCAGGCCGCGAGCGCCGCCAACCTCCGCCGGCTCCTCGACGGCTCGGAGATCGTCGCCTCCCACCGCGAGGGCGATCCCCGGGTCCAGGATGCGTACTCGTTGCGCTGCGCGCCGCAGGTCCTCGGCGCCGCCCGCGACGCCCTCGCCCACGCCGAGGCGGTCGCCGGCGCCGAGCTCACCTCGGCGATCGACAACCCGATGGTCCTCCCCGACGGTCGGGTCGAGTCGTGCGGGAACTTCCACGGCGCCCCGCTCGGCCTCGCCTGCGACCTGCTGGCGATCGCGGCGGCCGACGTCGGCGCGATCGCGGAGCGGCGCACCGATCGACTCCTCGACGCGAGCCGCTCTCACGGCCTGCCCCCGTTCCTGGCCGAGGATCCCGGGGTCAACTCGGGATTGATGATCCCCCACTACGCGCAGGCGGCGATGGTCGCCGAGAACCGCCGCCTGGCGGCGCCGGCGGGGGTCGACTCGCTGCCGACGAGCGCGATGCAGGAGGATCACGTCTCGATGGGGTGGGGGGCGGCGCGGAAGCTGCGCGCCTCGCTCGCCAACCTCACCCGGATCGTCGC
>JBKPNB010000283.1:0-6032 GCA_046732395.1 Actinomycetota bacterium
TCACGATCGGCTTGCCGTGATGCTCGGCGGGGATGAACGGCATCGGCGGCGCCTTCAAGATGTTCGCGATCACCGAGAGCTCCTCGGGCGCCGCCTCCGCGGCGGCGACAAACCCGGTGATCACCTCCGCGCTCGCCGGGAGCACCAACATCCCGCCGACCACCTCGTCGACCTCATGGAGCCGGAACCGCAGCCGGGTCGCCACCCCGAAGTTACCGCCGCCGCCCCGAAGCGCCCAGAAGAGATCGGCGTGGGTCTCCTCGTCCGCCTCGAGGAGCTCGCCGTCGGCGGTGACCACCTCGGCGCCGAGGAGGTCATCGATCGTGAGCCCGTTCCTTCGGATCAGGAAGCCGACGCCGCCGCCCAGGGTGATCCCGCCGACGCCGACCGTCGGGGTGTCGCCGAGCCCGGTGGCGAGGCCGTGCTCGCCGGCCGCGCTCGTGTAGTCGCCGGCCTTGGCACCGGTCTGCGCCCAGGCGGTGCGACCCTCGGCGTCGATATCCACCGCGTTCATCGCGGAGAGGTCGAGGACGATTCCGCCCTCGGAGGTCCCATGCCCGGCGCGGCTGTGGCCGCCGCTGCGCACCGCGAGCTCCGCGCCCGTCTCCCGTGCCAGGTTGACGACGCGCGAAACGTCGGACGCATCGGCGGCGCGCACGATCGCCGCCGGTCGGCGGTCGAACCCGGTGAAGAAGACGGCGCGCGCGTCGTCGTATTCGGGCTCATCGGGGGCGATGAGGGTGCCGTTCAGGTCGGCGCGAAGGTCGGAGATCGGGATGTCGAGTGCGGTCTTCATCTGTCCTCCTTTGCTCGGGGCGGGTTCTACAAAAGCGCGAGCTGGCGCGCGGCGTGAAGCCGAACCGGGACGGGCGGTCACGCCTCCGCCGGCGCCGCCTCCGCATTGGCCATCTCGACGTGCGCGCGGCTGTCGCGGGTCCGGATCAGGACCAGCGTCGCGACGAAGCCGAGCGCCGCGATGACCGCGCCGCCGAGGAATGCGGCCTGGAAACCGTCGGTGAGGGCATTCGGCAACGACGAGGTGCCGCTCGCCATCACGTCGTCGGTTCGCGTGGTGGCGATCGTCGAGAGGACGGCCAGGCCGATCGCCCCGCCGATCTGCTGCGACGTGTTGATGAGGCCGCTGGCGAGGCCTTGCTCTCGCTCCTTGATTCCGGAGACGGCGGCGATCGTCGAGGTCACGAAGCCGAATCCGAGGCCGATCGCGGCCAGCAGCGAGGGGCCGAGGATGTCAGCGAGGAACCCTCCGCCGACGGAGACGCGGCTGAACCAGACGAGCCCCACGGCGATCAACGCCATCCCCGCCGCGAGGATCGGCTTGAAGCCGACCCGCGTCACGAGCTCGCCGCCGAGGCCGGCCGCGACGATGATCGTCACCGCAAGCGGCAGGTAGGAGAGCCCCGCGTGGATCGCGCTGTAGCCCAGCACCTGCTGCATGTAGAGCGAGATGAAGAAGAACATCGAGAACAGGGAGGCGCCGAGCAGGAGCCCGACGACGTTGGCGCCGGTCAGGGTCCGCATGCGGAAGATCCGGAACGGCACCAGCGGCGCCCGCGAACGGAGCTCGATCGCGACGAAGGCTCCGATCAGGATCACCGCCAGCGCCAGCAGGCTGACGATCTTGGTCGAGCCCCAGCCGGCGCTCGAGGCGTCGAGAAGCCCGTAGGCCAGAACCGAGAGGCCGGCGGTGATGCTGATGGCCCCGGCGGCGTCGAAGTGGCGCGTCGCCGACTCGGAGCGGCTCTCCGGAACCAGGCCGGGCGTCAGGGCGAGCGCGATCAGCGACACGGGCACGTTCACCCAAAGCACCCACTCCCACCCGAGGCCCTCCGTGAGGATGCCGCCGAGGAGCACGCCGGCCGCACCGGCGGAGCCCGCGACGGCGCCCCAGGCGCCCAGCGCCTTGTTGCGCTCGGCTCCGTCCTTGAACAGCGTCGTCACGATCGACAGCGCGGAGGGGGAGATGATCGCCGCGCCCAGGCCTTGCGCCGCGCGGGCCGCGATCAGCTGTCCCTGGTTGGCCGCGAAGCCGGCGGCGAGGGATGCGACCGCGACGACGAGGAGCCCCGCCATGAAGACTCGGCGCCGCCCGAGGAGGTCGGCGGCGCGACCGCCGAGGAGCAGGAAGCCGCCGAACGCGATCACGTAGGCGTTGACGACCCAGGGAAGGTCGGCCTCGGAGAAGTGAAGCCCCTTGCCGATGGTCGGCAGCGCGACGTTGACGATGGAGGCGTCGAGGACGACGACGAACTGGGCCACGCAGAGCAGGATCAGAGCGGTCCAGCGACGTTCGAGATATTGCTGTGCCGTTGTCATTTGCGAGGCTCCTTTCCCTGTGCTCTCTGGCCCTTCACCCGGACGACGAACGGGAGGGACGAAAATCGACACGCCCCGATCCGGTATCGCGATCCGGTATCGTGTATTCGGAACCTGAGTTCCGGTTTCGGTTAGCACTATACGGAACTGCGATTCCGTTTGTATGACGACCGTCACGCTTCAGAAGCGCACCACAGAGGAGCGGGCGTGGGGCGCCCTTCGCGCCGATGCCCGCCGCAATCGGGAAGCCGTGATCGCGGCCGCCAGGAAGCTGTTCGCCGATCAGGGCTTGGACGCTCAGATGCCGGACGTGGCGAGGGCCGCGAAGGTCGGGGTCGGGACCGTCTACCGCCATTTCCCGGCCAAGGACGACCTGATCGCCGCGATGGCCGCCGAGCGATTCGAGCGTCTCGCCGAGAAGGCGCGCGAAGACCTCGAGATGGAAGACGCCTGGGAGGGGATCTCGGATTTCATCCGCTACTCCGCCCAGATCCAGGCCGCCGACCGCGGGCTCTGTGAGGTGATGGGCTCCCGGCCCGAGGTGATGGAGGCGGCGGCGCTCGCGGCCGGCCTGCCGGAGCTCTGCGAGCGGCTCGTCGAGCGCGCTCAGGAATCGGGCGAGCTGCGGCGCGATCTCCAGTGGGAGGACATCCCGATGATCGCCTGCGGGCTCGGGCGGATCACGCAGTCCACGGTGGGACCCGCGACCGGACGCTGGCCGCGGCTCGTCGAGATCATCCTCGACGGCCTCCGGTCACCCGGGAGCCGGAAGCTCCCCCCGCCCGCCGGCTAGAACCTTCCCGACAGCGTCGGCGGCGAAAACCGTTGGCGGCGGGCGATCCGCGAGCGCGTCGAGAATCGCCCCATCGCTCCGACATATCGGTGAACGAGCCGTCCCGGCGAGGCCGACGCGGGGCGGCGGAGCGATCGGAAGGAGACCGAGATGCGGAAGGTGATCGCCAGCGAGTGGATGACCCTCGACGGCGTCGTGCAGGCGCCGAGCTATGCCGACGAGGACAGGAGCGGAGGCTTCGAGCACGGCGGCTGGCATACCCGCTACCTCGATGAGGAGTCGATGAGGTGGGTGATAGAGAACGTGAGCGGCGCGGGGGGCTTCCTGCTCGGGCGCGGCACTTACGAGATGTTCGCCGCGCACTGGCCGAACGCGCCGGCGGAGGAGCAGATGCTCGCCGAACCCCTGAACGCGCTGCCGAAGTACGTCGCCTCGACGACCCTCGCCGAGCCGCTCGAGTGGCGGAACTCGACGCTGCTCCGGGGCGATGTCGATGAGGCCGTGAGCGCTCTGAAGGCCGAGGAGGGGAGGGACCTGCACGTGATCGGCAGCCCCGGGCTCGTCCAGACCCTGATCGAGCGCGACCTGGTCGACGAGCTCCAGGTGATGGTTGACCCCGTCGTCGTCGGGGGCGGCAAGCGTCTCTTTCGCGACGACGGCGCGCTCAGGCCCCTGCGGCTCATTGACGGCAAGGTGACGAGCACCGGCGCGATCATCGCCGCCTACGCGCCCGCCGGCGGCTGACCGCGGGTGTCGAGAAGGCCGGCGCCGCTCCGACATGTCGGTGAACGCGCCAATCTGGGCGCACGATGAAGGAGGACACGCGATGAGGTTCATGTTGCTACAGGACTACGCTCCGACCGAGGTCGCGCCCGAGCCGCTGAGCACCTGGGCGCCGGAGGACGCGCAGGCCCATATCGAGTTCCAGCGGCAGATGAACGACCGGCTCACCGAGAGTGGGGAGCTGGTCGAAGCCCAGGCGCTCACCGGCCCGGAGCTGGCGAAGGTCGTCGTGCACGACGGCGAGGGCGCACCCGTCATCACCGACGGTCCCTTCCCGGAGGGGAAGGAGCTTCTCGCCGGCTACCGGATCGTCGACGTCGAGTCGCCGGAGCGGGCGATCGAGATCGCCGCCGAAGCCTCCGCCGCACCCGGCCCCGGCGGCAAGCCGATCAAGACACCGATCGAGGTGCGCGAGCTGATGGGCGCTCCCAGCTCCGATCAGTGACCCGACCACCCGGCATCGAGGACCTGCTGCGCGGGGCCGCGCCGCAGGTCCTCGCCGCCGTCGTGCGCCGGTTCGGGGCGTTCGACGATGCCGAGGACGCCGTGCAGGAGGCGATGGTCGCGGCGGCGGAAAAATGGCCCCGACAGGGAACGCCCGAGAACCCGGTCGGTTGGCTGATCCACGTGGCGTCGCGGCGAATGATCGACCAGGCCCGGAGCGAGTCCGCGCGCCGCGACCGCGAGGCGCTGGCCGCCACGCGGGAGCCGCGCGTCGCACGCCGGGCGCCGGAACACGACGACACACTGGCGCTGATGTTCATGTGCTGCCATCCCGAGCTGACCCCGGCGTCGGCGATCGCACTCACGCTGCGGGCCGTCGGTGGGCTCACCACCGCCGAGATCGCAAATGCGTTCCTCGTCCCCGAGGCCACCATGGCGCAGCGGATCAGCCGCGCCAAGCGGGCGATCAGGACATCGGGGGTCTCGTTCCGGATGCCGCGCGGCGACGAGTGGGCGCCGCGGCTGCGCGCGGTCCTGCACGTGCTGTACCTGATCTTCAACGAGGGTTATCTGACGAGCGGCGGCCCGGAGCTGGCGCGGAGCGAGCTCTCCGGCGAGGCGATCCGGCTCTCCCGCATCGTTCGTCGGGCGCTTCCCGACGATCCGGAGGTCTCCGGCCTGCTGGCGCTGATGCTCCTGACCGAGGCCCGCCGTCCGGCGCGAGCCGGCGCCGGCGGTGAGCTGATCCCGCTGGCCGAGCAGGATCGGTCGCTGTGGGAGCGCGAGCTGATCGCCGAGGGGCTCGAGTTGGTCGCCGCCGCCTGGAGCAAGGGGTCCGCCGGCGAGTATCTGGTGCAGGCCCAGATCGCCGCCGTGCACGACCAGGCGGCCGCCGTGGAGGACACCGACTGGCGCGAGATCGCCGCCCTCTACGGCCTCCTGGAGCGGATGACCGGAAACCCGATGGTGTCGCTAAACCGCGCGATCGCGGTTGCGATGGTCGACGGCCCGTCGGCCGGTCTCGCTCTCCTGGAACAGCTCTCCGAGCCGCTGGCCGGGCACCATCGCCTCCATGCGGTTCGCGCCCACCTGCTGGAGATGGCCGGCGAGGTTGACGCCGCGCTCGGCGAGTACGACGAGGCGGCGAGCCGAACCACAAGCATCCCCGAGCGGCACTACCTGACGATGCGGGCGGCTCGGCTCAATGAGCGCCGGGCCGGCGCTCGTTGAGGTTGATGGCGCCGAGGAAGGAACAAGCATCATGGAAAGCAGCCGAGCCGCCTCGAGACCGTCGCGGCGCCGGGCGAGGGCCCGGCCCTTCACCTGCACGTTCGCGATGACGAGTTCATCTACGTGCTCGAGGCATGCTCCGCCTCAGGCTCGAGGAGTCCGTTCACGAGGCGCCGGCCGGCTCGTTCGTGTTCATCCCCAGAGGTGTCCCGCACGGGACGCTCGCAGGTGTCGCCGGCATGGAAGTCCTCGGTCCCCCGCTGGGGCGGTCCGCCCCCGCGTCGTAGGACGGAGCGCGCCCAGCCCTCGCCCTCCGCGCGGCATCGGCGTGCGCGGGGTCGTGGAATTGCTCATCTAGGCTTCGCCCATCGCCCACGGCACGCACGACTTCGAGGAGGACGAGCGCAACGAGCGCATCCTGATCTGGATCAACGGCGAGCTCGTGCCG
>JBKPNB010000284.1:0-2355 GCA_046732395.1 Actinomycetota bacterium
GGCTGAACCAGTGGGTGGTGAGGCCGGGCGGCGGCCATTCGAGGATGTTCGAGGAGTTGAAGGCGTAGATCGCGATCACGATCAGTGGGACGTAGATGAACGCCAGCGTGACGCCGACGCCGATCCGCAGCAGCACCTTCGATCGCCGCGAGAGCCTCATCTCACAGATGCTCGAAGGCGCCGAGCCGGCGGGCGACCAGCAGGTAGACGACCATGATCAGGATCGGCACGGTCGCGAACGCCGAGGCCAGCGGCAGGTTGTTGGTGATGTTGTTGAAGACGACGTTGCCGATGAACTGGTTGTTCGAGACCAGCGTCGGGGTGATGTAGTCACCAATCGTCAGCGAGAAGGTGAAGATCGAGCCGGCGACCACTGCCGGGAAGGCGAGCGGGAGGATCACCCGGCGGAAGGTGGTGAACGGACGCCCGCCGAGGTCCTCCGAGGCCGACAGCAGGGAGTCCGGGATCCGCTCGAGCCCGGCGAAGATGGGGATGATCATGTACGGCAGCCACAGGTAGCTCATCACCAGCCAGACCGCGACGTTGCCGTAGCCGGGGCCGTGGATGCCGAGGGGGTGGAGCGCCCAGTTGAGGACGCCGTCGGTGGAGAGGATCGTCCGCCAGGCGTAGACCTTGACCAGGTAGCTCGACCACAGCGGCATCAGCACCGCCACCACCAGCACCGCCGTCATCCGCCGCCGCGCGACCTTCGCCATATAGAAGGCGATCGGGAACGCGAGGATGGCGTCGGTGATCGTCACCAGGGCGGCGATCGTCACCGTCCGCAGGGCGATCGTCCGGTAGACGGGGGTGTCGACCAGCGTCTTGAAGTTGTCGAGGCTGAAGGTCTGCGAGACCTCGCCGGTGAGCGCGCTGACCCCCCAGAACGCGGCCACCAGCAACACCGCCAGCGACCCCAGGTAACCGACGACGAGCCAGCCCACCGGACCGGCGAGGAGGGCCCCGACCTGGAGCCGGGGGCGGCGATGGAAGAGGCCGGCGAGCCGTCGGCCCACCGACCTCCGCGGCGCCGGGGCCAGTGCGTCAGCGGCTTCCATCGCCCCGCGGGCTCAGGCGTTCCGCCTGTCGGCGCTCATCCCTTGATCGACGTCCAGGCGTTGACCCAGTCGTTGTAGTCCATGCACTCATCCCCGCGGCCGTCGCCGCAGTCCGCGACCGGCGTCTGCCAGTAGTAGACCCGCTTCCAGAACCCTGGATTCGCGGCGTGGTACTTGCCGCAGAAGTTGGGGTCCGAGGTGTGGCTACAGGCCTTGCTCTGGGCCGGCGCCTCGCCGAAGAACTCGGCCACCTGGGCGTTCACCTTCGGCGACACGATCCAGTTCATCCACTTGTACATGCAGTTCGGGTGCTTGGCGCCCGCGCTGATCATCCAGGTATCGGACCAGCCGGTCGCCCCCTCACTGGGCACGAATCCCTGGCTCGCCGGGCTCGCTGCCACGGGCTTGTTGTCCGCCTTGAGCGCGAAGTACTGGTACTGCCAGGTGGTCCCCACCTGGTCGTCGCCGCTCGCGAACGACTGAATCTGCTTCGTCGCGCTCGACCAGTACTCGCCGACGTTCGGGCGCTGCTTCTTCAGCAGGTTGACTGCGGCGTCGAACTGCTTCGAGTCGAGCTCGTAGGGGTTGTCGATCTTCAGGCTTTTATCGTGGGCCTTCAGGTAGACCGCGGCGTCGGCGATGTAGATCGGGTCGTCGTAGGCCGAGATCTTGCCCTTGTACTTGGCCGCCTGCTTGGGGTCGAGGATGACGCTCCACGATGTCGGCGCCGGCTTCACGTCGTTCGGGTTCCACATCAGCAGGTTGGCGCCCCGCCCGTGCGGGATCCCGTAGTGGACGCCGTCGAAGGTGTTGTAGGGCTGGTCCTTGATGTCCGGGAACACCGTCTTGTAGTTCGGAACCAGGTCGACGTTGACCGGCGAGACGTCGCCGCCGTCGACCAGCCGGGCGGTCGCGTTGCCCGAGGCCGAGACGCCGTCGTATTGGCCTGTGCGCATCAGCTGGACCATCTCGTCGGAGGTGCCTGCGTCCTTGTTGTTCACCTTGCAGCCGGTCTTCTGCTCGAACGGCTTGGTCCACTTCGGCTCCACGTAGCCGGGCCAGTTGACGAGGTCGACCTCGCCCTCGCCCTTGCCGACCTTCTTCAGCATCTCGGTGTTCCGCCCCGAGCTGCTGCTCGAGCCGCAGCCGGCCCCGAACGCGGCCATGAACGCGACCAGGCAGGCCGCGATCGTCCACGCCACCCGCTCCGGCCGTCCGCTGTGCTTGCTCCTCACAGGGGCTCCTCCGTTCCTCTCTCGCCAGCCACCGGCACCGCCTGTTCGGGGCGCCAGCCCAC